>NZ_AOME01000028.1 GCF_000336935.1 Halococcus salifodinae DSM 8989
ACTACGAGATCGCCGGCAACAAGACCGAGACCACCAAGCAAATCGGGAACGCAGTCCCCGTGAACCTTGCCACAGCGCTGTGTGAACAGCTCCTCTCCAAGCGAGATCCAACGCTGTTCAGCTACACATCCGGTTCTGAGCAAGCACCTGCTGATGGAGGGGTCGGATCAGCCGATGACTAGCGATTCGATGAGCGGTGACTGCCGGACTGTCGAGAACTGGGGGCAGTGTGGCTGACTCTGCAACGACTGCGGCGAGGGACAAGCGCTCAACGGATTCCATTGAGTGAGCGCAATCGACACATGGTATGAAACGAGAGTAGAGAGCTTCACCAGCGTTTTTCTTCCCCAAGAGGGGTGCGCGGACGGATGAACACGCCCGCACGAGGATAATCATGACTGAAGGAGACACCAGCAGCTCGAACCCAGACGCACCAACTAACACTAACGACACGGCAACCGAGTCCGCTGGGGATACCAGTAACCACGGAGCCAGTAGCGCGCGCTCCAGTGCTGATAGCGACACCGACACGTCGGCGATGGCCCGTGCGCTCAAACACGAGCTCGAACAGAAGGGCATGACCGCCGAGGTCGAAGACGACGGTGAAACCGTCTCCGCCGAGAAGCTCGATCAGTCCTACCGCATCCAGCCCGATGGCACTGTCGAGGGCAACGGCGTTCTCAAAGACGGCATCGAAAACATCGTCGCCGATCTCGAAGGGTATGTATGCGGGTGGGCGCTCTCGCGAGTTGATGTAGTCCCCTCGGTGACCGGGACCTCGGAAGNCTCCCTCGCGCCATCAGAGATGTGTATAAGAGACAGACACAGACCCAGATACGGGAGATGATTCTGACGACAGCACTCCCAGTACCGACGAGAGTGACAGCAGCCAGGAGAGCAAGAGCAGTGGGGGCGTCAACGACGAGAGCGAGGACGAGGACGAAAGCGAAGACGGGACCACTGCTTCGGAAAGCGACACGCCGACCACCCCTGCCGAAACCGATGACGCAACTGCTCCGGTCGAAGACGACACCGCGACCGAGCAGAACGAAGCAGCAAAAGAGGAGGTGAAAGATGAAGAAGCAGAGTCACTCCCCACGGGCAATGTTGGCCTATTCGAGGCATCGATCGAGGCCGGCTACATGCAGGAGGTCATCGACACGGCTCACGCAGTCGTCGACGAGTGTCGCGTCCACCTCGATACGGATGGGCTGGTCATTCGCGCGGTCGATCCGGCCAACGTGGCGATGGTCAACGAGCAGGTATCGGCTGATGCGTTCGAAGCCTACGACACGGACTGTGGCGAGATCGGTATCAATCTCGAACGGTTGGACGAGGTGGTCGGCATCGCCGACAACGACGACGACCTCGTGCAGTTCGATCTCGATCCTAAGACCCGGAAACTGGACGTGCAGGTCAACGCTGTCGAATACACGCTCGCACTCATCGATCCCGCGGCGATCCGAGCAGAGCCCGATATCCCGGATCTCGACTTGCCCGCTGCAGTCTCCGTCGACGAAGCCGAGTTCAAGCGGGCGATTCGAGCCGCAGATATGGTCGCCGATCACATCACCCTCCAGGTCGACGAGCGTGAGGAGTGTTTCATCGCGAACGCCGAGGGTGACACCGACGATGTCGATCTCGAGCTCACTGGCGACGATCTCGAAGATGCTGACTGGGGGAGTGCGTATTCACTGTTCAGCCTGGACTACCTGAAGGATCTCCGCAAGCCGATTCCAACGGATACCGTCGTTCGGATGCGGCTCGGCGAAGAGTTCCCGGCCAAACTCACCTTCGAGTTGGCCGATGGTGCGGTGGATGTCGAGTTCATGCTCGCTCCACGAATCCAGAGCGACTGAACATAATCCATGTACGCCGCAATCGGCACACGCGACTCGAAATTCTCCTGTCCGACACTCGTCAACACCGAGATCGACACCTGCCACGACCTGTTTCGGACGGTGAGCGCCGCCGAGGAGTACATCGAAGAGCAGACTGGACTGAGCGCTGATGACGACGAGTGTCCACTCCGTGTGGTGGAAATCGTCGAGCCCGAAGACGAATCGACAATCGAGTGAGCGCACCGCTCGTCGATTTTTCTCCCCCATAGGGGTGGAGGGAACAACCAATGTCGACAGGAAGTCAGACCTACGACGACAGCAGCGCTCCCGCGTCGGTTCAGCCAGACGATGTGGATACAGATACGGCCGAAACGGAGTGTCCAACGCTCACGGCAGCGGTTTCAGTTGGGCGCGTGCAGCGCTTCCTCGATGCGATTCGGACGGTCAACGACGAGTTCCAGCTCGAAGTCACGCCAGACGGAATGATCGGTAACGTCGTCAACGACAGTCGAACGACGATGGGGAGCGTGCGTCTCGACGCGAGTGGGTGCGAGAGCTACCAAGCGACGGCCGGCAAGATCACTATCCAAACGAGTCGCCTGCGAGAGGTGACGCGCATGACCTCGAACCGCGACGTGATGCGCCTCACGCTCGATGGGGACAGCCAGACGCTCGATATCGAAGCGGACGGAGTGGAGTGTTCGCTCCAGATGAGCGACAGTGGCCAGATGCCTTCAGTCTCCGAGCTCGGTGAAGCGGACCATCCGTCGGTCTGTGTGCTCGAAGGTGGCGAGCTGAAGCGGATCATGAAAGCCGCCGGCCACGTCGCCACAGAAGTCGGCTTTCGTATCGAGCACACTTGCGAGCGCTTCGTCGCGGAAGCCGAGGGCGATAGCGACCGACTCGTTGCACCNGCCGTGCCAGTCGCGTCGACGTTCGATCTCGGCTATCTACGCCAGATCAGACGGCCGATCCACAAGCGGACCGAAGTCACGCTCGCGCTCGGGACGGACAGTCCCCTCCTGGTCGCGTTCGACATTGCCGATGGCGCGGGACACGTCGAGTATAGCATTGCGCCCGTCGTCGCCGATGATGGCGAGGAGAGCGACGAGTGAACAGGCCGTCAAGATTCTCTATACATCAATCTCTGAGAACTATGTCCGTCGATCAGAAACGCGAGAAAGTTGTCTCGCTGTTGCGAGGAATCGATCGCGAAGCCAAGGACGACTCGGCAGCCACGTTCCGTGCCGTCTCGCACAGCGCGAAGTCAACCCGGCTCGGGATGCTTACGATCGAGCGTCTCTACGAGGTGCTAACCGACTACGACGACGCGAGTACGTGGGGCCAGACAGCTGACCAGCTACGGGATCGTCTCCGGCTGGATGCGCTCGAGTCCCGCGATTATGGCGATGCGTTCGACGGTCGGCCCTTTCGGAGCGCAGAACTCACCGCGCTCATCGGTCAGCTCGAACAGTACCAGGAGGCTAAATTGTAGTTCCTCATCCAGTCTGGCGTCAGAGCAGCCGTAGCAGAGGCGTCTGACGACCGATATTGCTGAGCGTAGATCGCATCGCCATCGAACCAATCGAGATCATCAGCCGAACCACGAAACATCATGTCACAAAACGGAATCGCAGTCCCGACCACAAGCGAAATTAACGACCGAGAACAGCTCACGACCATCCTAGAAGCCGTCCTTCAGACGGCACAGAACATCGTCATCCACGAACGCGATCAGCAGGACGGACACGCCCTCGGCGAGGAAATCGATCTCTCGCCCCTGCTGGACCTCGAAGATGACGATTCTCACACGGTCGCCGAATTGGCGGGCATCCTCTCATCGCTCGAACCTGACGACGGTTGGCAATACGACGGCTGGGAACCGGGTGATCCGTGTCCGGAGTGCGGCACCAATCGTCTCAGCGTGATCGAACCGCGCGAGTACCTCTACACCTACGACGAGCAGGGGGATGTCGTCGAAACCTCATACGGCGACTGTAGCGGTCCCATGATGAACCACTGGTGTAAAGAGTGTGATATGCTGTTGTCGCGCCACCCTGCCACTGAACTGTTCTGGATCAGTTAAACCAATGGCAGGAAATTCGGTGATCGTTGATGCCACGACAGCCGCGAGGGACGGGAAGAAACCCAGCGAACTACTCGGTGAGTGCCCCTATAACGCCCGACGACTGCACGACGAACTCCAGAAGCGCGGCGTCGAGTCTCATATCATCTGTGGCGGTCTTGACCGGCCCAGCGAGGACGGGCGGCCGACATCGATGAAAGAGGCAGAGGAAATGGGAGCCGTGCATTGGTGGGGTCAACTACCCCATCCTACTTCGCTCGGCCTGACGGCTTCGCTCGTTGAGGGTGGGGCTTGTCCGTGAACTCGGCCTCGAACCCATCAGGGTAGGTGGTAAATCCACGTTTCGGCGTCGCCGTTCCAGACTTCAGGGCGAGCTGACTTTCGCCCGTCCGCCGAGACGACTGTTGGCCCCGACGGACGTACCGCATACCGATGTTCTTCGCCGCGTTGTAGTCCGCGTTCGCTTCCGAGCCACACTTCGCGCACCGGAAGTCGTTGCGCGACGGACGATTCTCGTCTGTCGTGAATCCACACTCGGAACACCGCTTCGATGTGTACGCCGAGCCGACTTGTTTCACCGAGATGCCGACGGCCTCGGCCTTGTATTCGACCTGCTCGTAAAGCGTTCGGAACGCCCACTTGTGACCCCACGACGCGTCGGTTCGGTCGCGGATGTGGGTTAGGTTCTCGAACGCGATTACGTCACAGTCGTAGCGGAGGGCCTCGTCTATCAGCGCCTTCGACGCCCGATGTAGCACGTCGCGGACGTAGCGAAGCTCCCGACCACTCGACTGTGCGAGCGTTCGGTGGGCGCTTCGTGTCCCGGTCTGTTGCAACCCGGCGCGTACCTTCTCGAACTCGCGGAGGTCGTGAGTTAGCTCCCGCCCGCTGAAGAAGTAGGCAGTGCTGGTGACGGCGAGGTTTTCGATACCGAGGTCAACCCCGAGGACCGTTCCGTCCTCGGCAGTGTTCCGTTCGGTATCGTTCTTGTACCGGCGAAAGCCGATATGCAAGAAGAACTCGCCGTCGCGGGCGGTGAGCGTACTTTCCGTAGCACTCCATTCGTCCGAATCGAGGTACTGACGCTGGTAGCCATCGTCGGCGTCGGGAAGGTCGAGCGGACACCGAACCCGACTCTCCGTCGTGGAGAGGGAAACGGTGTCGTCATCGAACAGCGTCATCGTCCGCGTATCGTACTTCACGGTCGGCGCAGTGAACGACGGCTTGCTGACCTTCTTGCCTTTCGACCGACGTTCGATACAGCCGGTGATGGCTTGGGCGGCTTGGTGCGTGGCGAGAATCGCGTGCTGACTACCGAGGTCGGTGTCCTCGCGCACAGGGTCGTAGGCGAGGGGTTGTACGTCGCTCTTGGCGTTGCACCGTCCCCACGCGAGGTCTGTGGCGATTTGGCAACCTCGCTTCCACTCGGTGATGGTATCTTCGAGTAGGTCGCGTTGCGCACCATCCACCGAGAGGCGAGTGATTGCCGTCCGACGCACGTAGTCGTCTGCCACATATTCAATGTGGTACTATGGCTATTTATAGATGACGGAAATGTCAGCTAAACGAACGCGCTCCTCCCCTCCCTACTCGCTCCCTTCGCTTGCTCCTTGAGGAAGGGGACTCCGCGCTACCGCACAGTTGAGTCGTTCGTTAAAGGATGCTGGCGCACGCTGGATATTGCTTCCGAGGTCCCGGTCACCGAGGGGACTACATCAACTCGCGAGAGCGCCCACCCGCATACATACCCTTCGAGATCGACCCGCCGGACACCGAGGTGTTCGCAAGCCGATGAACCAGGATCGTTCCACCTGCCGGATGCCCGGCTGTGATCGAATCCCTCGCGGCGGAGGCAGTTTCGCCGGGCGATTCTGCTCGACCGAACACGAAGTCAAGTATGACCACCTGAAAGCCGACGCACGGGACGCCAAGCGTAGTGCAGAGCGCGATTCACAGGAAGAGGACCGGCTCTGAGGTCCGTGGTTCCGTGTGAAAATGCATCAGACAGTGGCAAAATCTCTACGCGGCGATAGAATTAACACATCAGTCAATCACCATTGACAGCATGAGCTACGAACGAGGGTGGCCGTTTTCGATCGTGGACCTGGTTCGAGACCTACGATACGACGTGAGCCAGCAAGGCTTCCTGAGAGGTGTGCCAAGGTGGACATGGGGACAAGCGTCTCGTGTCGGAGAGGTCGCTAAAGCGTCCAGCAAAGAAGGACGAGAACAAGCCCGTGCTCAACGAGGCAGCAGTGGGTGGAACTGGAATCTGCTTCGCGGCTGGCACTTCTCTATGGGGAGAGGAATCCCTGGAATGGGGCCGATCGCAGTCATCGCAGCCTTCATTTGGTTCTATCTGCGACTTTTACTTCTTGTATATTTGACGTTTATGATAGTTGTCCTCGCTCCGGCATGGGCTTTAGGTGGCATATGGGTCTTAGTGACCGAAGGCGCGTTCGTGTTAGCGGGGATCGGGATGTTAGCCACTGCTATCTGTTCCGTTGTGATCTGGTGGTTGCAGTCCAGTGACGCCGAGACACGTCCGGCTGTTTCGTGACCCGTTTCTCCACGCGCGGAGACGCGGAGCGAAACCCGAATGCCAGACGAAACAACACCGCAACTGTCGAAGAGCGAATACGAGGCCAAGGTCGAAACGCTTGCCGGGCGGATGCTTCACCAGCTCGCCGACGGCGAGACTGGAGAGCTGGCGTACGAAGAGAACGAAATCCGACCTCTCCTCGGCGAGACTGAAACGTTCCACAAAGAGTACCCGCTCAGTGCGATCGAGCATTGTCGACACGGCCCGAGTCCGGGTGTGTGGACGTGGATCAACGATACTACCCCCAAGAACGGGTTGTGCCGGCAAGCGCTCGATATCGTCGCTCAGGATGTCGCCAGACTCGTCGAGCGTTACGCCGAATCAGAGGCGTACACCTACTTCGAGGACGGAGCTACCTACATTCGTGACTCGTTCGATTCGAAAACAGAGACTTCAGCCGAAAAGGATAGTGAGGATCCAATCAGCGAAGACGGTCGGACTCATCTCACTGTCAGCACAGCCATATCCGACGCTCCAGCAGTCGGGACAGACGAGTACGAACAGATGGCGCGTGGTGTCGAGGATGCAATCGACGGTGCGCTGTACGAACACGGCTGCGTCGGACACGATACCAGCATTTCCACGGAGGAAGACAGATGAACACTCACGACAGCGACAAGCACGACGAACACCGAAGTACAGATGCACCAACCGAGAACGCGGCCGTTGACGAACGTGCCCCGGAATGGGAACTGCCTACCGACGACGCAGGAGAACCGGACTACGAGGCCGCAGTCGAACAGATCGGCCTCAAGTACGACCAATTGTTCAACGTCGACACGGAGTATTATCGGTACCGGGGGCGTCGAGGCGACGATCTAGTGGTCGCCCCGCAGACCGAGTACGGTGATGTCGTCGAGGACTGCTTTCCAGTCCCGACGGTCTGGGCGGCCTACTGCGAAGGGCGCGTCGGCCACGGTCCGCCGCTCACGGGTCATGGGATGATCCGGGGCGTTACCAACGCAACCGGCGACTCGCACATCGGCCTGAAACCGTCCAGCACCGACACAGAGGGTTCGTTCACACGAATTGGTCTCGAAAATGTGCCCGAGCGCGGTGCGTTCTTCATCGACTATCGGTACGGCGAAAACCTACCAGCGCTCACGCTCTACGACGGGCTTGAAGACGACAAGCCAGCCTACCAGTTCCTCCTACCGACTCGCGAGTATCCAACGGTGCAGATGGTCCGCGATCCCACGAGTCACCTGCTGGCAAAGCTTCCCACAGAACTCCGCGAGCGCATCGAGAGAGAACACGGCCATGAACACGAACATGAACGTGGAAGCAGAGACAAGGACGAGGGGCCAGACCAATGACGCCATCGGACAAACAAACAGGCCGCACCAGCCCCGCTGTGCGGAGCTCAAAGGGAGGACTGTGAAACATGGGACACCACTGCGACACATGCGGACAGGAGTTCACCACTCTCACGAAAAAGCGGCTCCACGACTGTGCAGGAAGTCCCGCAGAGGTGCGTGATCTACCCGACGGTCTCGCGGATGGGTTGCCAGATCGGTTTCTCACGATGGACNCAGGAGTTCACCACTCTCACGAAAAAGCGGCTCCACGACTGTGCAGGAAGTCCCGCAGAGGTGCGTGATCTACCCGACGGTCTCGCGGATGGGTTGCCAGATCGGTTTCTCACGATGGACGAAGCCGCTGCGCTGGACGAGAGCGGAGTACAGCGGTTCTTCCCACTTCTCAGTCTCGGTGGCTTCAACACCTCTGGGAAGGTGATCGCTGGCTACGCAAAAACCACGGACGGACATCTCCTGCTTGCGTTCAACGGCGAGGACGACACCTGGTACGTAGTTGAGGAAAACAGCGATGCTGCCCTCTTTGAACGCGATGAGGACGATCTGATGTGGTACGTATGCAAACGGAGCGAAGCCGACGTAGGGGANACGTAGTTGAGGAAAACAGCGATGCTGCCCTCTTTGAACGCGATGAGGACGATCTGATGTGGTACGTATGCAAACGGAGCGAAGCCGACGTAGGGGATGTGTACGGCTACGACTCAAGCGATCCTGACTATCCGCAGCTCGGCGCGTAACTCTCGTTTTTCTTTCCCAGTGGAGGCGCGCAAGAAAATACGACTCAAGCGAGTGCAACCGCACTCAACACCCTCAACCAATGTCAACAGAGTCACCATCAGCAGAGATCGAACAGTACGAAAAAGGAATGGAGAGCGGCGGCCTCTTGAAGTGCGACAGGTGCGAGGCAGTCGTCGTGGCAGCCACGTTGGACAACGGGTCAGAGGCACTGGTCTGTCAGTGTGACGGAAACTGGGCCGTATACGTCGACCCAGCTGTCGATCAAGACCGAGTCTTTCCCATGAAATGGAGACAGGACTGATCTTCACAGTTCTGGAGTTCGCAGATACGTGTCCGATTGGCATCCATCTGTGAGCCTGTTTTTCTCACCCGAGAGGGGTGCAAGCGGACGGATACTTGAAGCAACCAACGACAACCATGAGTTCGCATCAAATTAGAGCGGCGCACAACGGCCTCCACTGGACGATCGCTTTCGGCTCAGATGGAGAGATCGTCGAAATCGACATCACGGTTGGAACCGACCTGTACACGCTGTTCGAATGTACTTGCGGTGCCACATTCGAGGACAAAGACGAGGGGATCGGCCATCTGGAGGACATCGATAGCGACGAAAGCGGCGAAGAAGTCCGAGTATATCGCGAAGTCAAACCCCGTCCTGAAACGGCCGAGAGACNCCATCTGGAGGACATCGATAGCGACGAAAGCGGCGAAGAAGTCCGAGTATATCGCGAAGTCAAACCCCGTCCTGAAACGGCCGAGAGACGGGAGCAACGGTGAATCGGTGGAGGTCCAGCAATGCAGCCATCAGATATCGCGTGGACAGACTACACGTGGAATCCGACGCACGGGTGCTCGAAAGTCGAGCCACCTGATGGAGAGAGCGGCTGTACGAACTGCTACGCCGAACGACTCTCGCGACGGTACGACCACACAGANCACGGGTGCTCGAAAGTCGAGCCACCTGATGGAGAGAGCGGCTGTACGAACTGCTACGCCGAACGACTCTCGCGACGGTACGACCACACAGAGCACGAGTGGACCAACGAATACGCCGAAGAAAACGTCCAGACGAAGCCTGGAAAACTCGATGAGCCATTGTCGGTCACGGCAAGCTCAGTTGAAGACTGGTCAGCTGCCGATCTTCCGGCAGGAAATCATCCATTGCGAGTGTTCGTGAACTCGATGAGCGATCTGTTCCATTCGGAGGTTCCGGACGAGTTCGTCCAGAAAGTCTTCGGCTCGATGCGGAACTGTCCACACCAAGTGTTCCAAATCCTGACGAAACGGCCGGGACGTGCCGCCCACATGGCGCTCGATTGGCCGCCGAACGTCTGGATCGGGACGAGTGTCGAGGACGACCGCGTGACCGAACGTATCGATCTGCTACGCGACTGTAACGCCGAGACGTTGTTCATCTCGTTCGAGCCGCTGATCGGGCCGGTCGGCGAGGTCGATCTCTCAGGTATCGACTGGGCCATCGTCGGTGGCGAGAGTGGTCCTGACGCTGACCGTCGAGAGATGAACCACGCATGGGCGCGAGCACTCCTCGAACAGTGTCGTCGTGACGGCATAGCGTTCTTCTTCAAGCAGTCGAGTGCTCGGCGACCCGGACAAGGAACCGCACTCACGATCTACAATCCGGAGTTCGACATATATGAACAGCGCGAGATACGAGAACTGCCAGACCCCGCCGAAGCAGTCGTCAAAGCGCAGAAGCACACCCATGTCGATACAGAAAGTGAGCTGTGAATACTGTGGCGAATGGTTCTCTGAGGATGAGACGGTGACCGTGGACATCCCGTCAGCGGGGCTGTTCCGGTGCCCCGAGTGCAGGCGGTGGACCGAGAGGCACTGAGACGAGATACGCCCCCGTTTTCTGAGCCAATTCATCTGAACAGCAGCGAAGACGAGACCACACCACGCCGAGCGAACCCTTTGTAGTGGTAGCCCCGCAACAACCACTATCCAGTCATGGCCGATTCAGACACCAACATTCAGCAACTCGATCCAACGACTGTTGAACGGATCGCGGCCGGTGAGGTCGTCGAACGGCCCGCCTCGGTCGTGAAAGAACTCGTCGAGAACAGCATCGATGCCGACGCTTCCCGGATTCGTGTCGTCGCCGAAGAGGGCGGTACCGAATACATTCGTATCGTTGACGACGGTATCGGGATGTCCCAAACCGATGTCGAAGCCGCCGTCGAAAAGCATACCACCAGCAAGATTTCCGATATCGAGGATCTCGAAACAGGGCTTGCCACACTCGGCTTTCGTGGCGAGGCACTTGCGGCCATCGGCGAGGTCTCGCGGCTCACCATTCGGACGAAACCACGCGGCGGGTCCAGAGGCACCGAACTCCACCTCGAAGGGGGGACAGTCGAATCGGTCGAACCCGCGGGCTGTCCCGAAGGCACCGCTGTGGAAATCAACGACCTCTTCTACAACGTCCCCGCTCGCCGGAAGTACCTCAGCGCGGAATCAACCGAGTTCTCCCACATCAACGATGTCGCTACTGGCTACGCCCTCGCGAATCCGGATGTTGCGGTGGCGCTCGAACACAACGACCGAGAAACGTTCGCCACCACTGGCCAGGACGATCTCGAAGCGACCACGCTCGCGGTCTACGGCCGTGAGGTCGCCGAGGCGATGCTTCCCATTCCCGACGACGCCGTGCCCGACGGCCCGCTCAATGATCTCCACGGTATCATCAGTCATCCCGAGACGACTCGGAGCAGTCCGGACTACCTCCGAACGTACGTCAACGGACGGTTCGTGAGTGCAAAGACCGTGCGCGATGCAGTCGTCGACGCCTACGACAAGCAGCTTGGTCCCGGCCGATATCCCTTCGCCGTGCTGTACTGTGAATTGTCAGGTGCGGAGATCGATGTCAACGTTCACCCGCGCAAGCGTGAAATTCGCTTCGCCGAGGAGCAAGCCGTCCGCGGCCAAGTTGAGCAAGCGATACAGGCAGCACTCCTCGATCACGGTCTTCTCCGGTCGTCTGCCCCGCGTGGCGAATCAGCCCCCGAACAGGCCACCATCGATCCAGGCCAAAGCGGACTCCCATCGGAGTCTACGGACACCGCATCACCGAGCCCATCGCCAGCAGACCCTTCAGCGGGTGCAGATACAGACACGGACGCCACTCCCGAGAGCCAGGAAGGTTCACCCACAACGGAAATCACCACTGAAACCGCTACACCCGAGACGACTGAAACACCAGCAGGCGAATCCGGCCACGAAGCCGACGTGAACACACGACCAGCATCCGAAACCGGGGCCGAGAATGAGAGCGGTGGTCAACACCAGCAACCAACGCCGAATACAACCTCGGACCAGTCAACGAGTCCAAGCGACACCGAAGCAGCCGAGCACAACACTCCCGATGCTGACGAAAGCAGCCCGACGGGTACGGCACGATTCACCGCTCCGGCTGAGCAGGCGACACTCGACGGTGAGACAGCCGCCGATGTACTTGATCCTGACCTCGACAATCTTCCGTCGTTGCGGGTTCTTGGCCAGTTCCGCGAGACGTATCTCGTCGCCGAATCCCCCGATGGATTGGTGCTGATCGACCAGCACGCCGCCGACGAACGGGTCAACTACGAGCGGTTGCGCGAGCAGTTCGACGGCGAGACACCAGCCCAAGCGCTCGCCAGTCCTGTTGAACTCGATCTCACGGCGGGCGAAGCCGCGCTCTTCGAGGTCGAAGAATGCGCAGCAGCACTCGACCACCTCGGATTCGACGCTGAGCGAGTGGACGATACGAGTGTCGAAGTCACGAGCGTGCCGGGCATCGTCACGGAGACAGCTGCCCCGGACCTCCTTCGCGACGCGCTTGCAGCGTTCGCTGCCGGCGACCGTGCCGCGGACACTATTGACGACGCAATCGATGAGTTGGTAGCGGACCTCGCGTGCTACCCCTCGATCACAGGGAACACGTCACTCACGGAGGGGTCGGTTGTCGATCTTCTCGATACGCTTGACCAGTGCGAGAATCCGTATGCGTGTCCCCATGGCCGGCCGGTCATCATCGAGCTTCCCGACACGGATATCGAAGCCCGGTTCGAGCGCGATTATCCCGGTCACCCCTCACCACAAGGGCGATAGCAGCATCCAGCCACGGCCAGAAAGTGTGACCCAGGGGCCGTTTTTCTCTCCCGAGAGTGGCGAGGAACAGCAACACCAATTCTGTTCCCGTGAACATCATGGCAACACTGCAAGCTACCACCAGTTCGACATGGAGTAGAGTCGATCCGAACGCGGAGGACCAAATCGAAGCAATCGCCGAGGAATACGATTTCTGGGGTGCATTCGATGAACTCAACATCGACGTGAAGGAGAATTCAGACGGCGACACCATCATCAGTATCCACGGCTACGCATCGTTCGATCCGTCGAAACCCATCTACGAAGACGGTGAGCGGGTCGATCGAGAATACGGCCACGCCGAGGAGTTCCTCGAACGAATCGCACCCCACCTCGAAGAGCGATTCGTAATCGAGACGATCGGCCACGAGAAAGCTCGCTTCCCACTGCTCGCCGGTCAATGGAGCGTCTGGCCCGATGGCACTGTTCAGTACGATTCATTCGATCACAGCCCGAAAAAGCCCGGCTCCAGTGAGCAGGATAACCAGTCGGAGGATGTCGTCGGGTCGGAAGGAGTCGCACAATGAGCGACTCGGCAGAGTCCCAGCGCCGGCTTTCGGCCGGTACAGACGAGGGTATCGCACCGGCCGTGATGGCCAGTCGTGAAGCGGCAGACCTCGATTTCCAGAGCGCGCTCGCTGCACTCCGCGAGGGCATCGATGGGTACGGCGACCGCATCCATGCAGGCGCGGCCGTCCTCCGAGCTACTGATGACCTCGACATCGAGACGGACCTGCTGACGCACCCACGTATCGAGCAGGCAATCTGGCGATACGAGCACGACCCAGATACGATCCGCCAGCAGATCGACCTCACCATCGAGCGCGAAGATGCAGCGACTACCGTCGACGAAGTCGTCGCGGCGTTCCGTGTGGCCGCTGTCCGTCTCGACACTCCTATCGAAACCGAGTGAGGGGCATGGTTAACAGACCACCACTCCCCGACAGGTTCGTTCTTCCTGCTGAGGTGAACGGGTGGGTCCATATGCCGGGGTCGAACAAGAACGGCCACGTCTGGACCGGCGAGTCAGCACAGCGGTCAGTGGGCGTCTTCTCCGGCATCACCGATCGTGTTCGTGTCGCCATCTTCGACGACCGCGTAGACGGCTTCTGCAGCAAGATTCAGCCCGTGGAACGCTCGTTGGAAGATGGCGAGACACAAGCCGAGGCGACAGCGTGGGGTGTCGAGCGTGCGGTCGCGTGGATGGAACGCCACGCACCGGAGCGCTGGAACCACCCCCACGTCGAAGAGGCAGTGTTCGACCCTCCGGTTGGCTTCGTTCTCGATCGCTACTACCTCGAAGAGCGCGAGCACATCGTCTGCTACCGGCAGGAGGGCACCGAGAAGGCCGTCAACATGGCGGGCGGACGAACCGCGGATACAGAACCGAGTCTGGCGACGCGAGCGTATCTCTACGTCGAAGCGTGGCGCGGGAGTGGGAACGGGACGATCGCCCTCGCACCGTGGCTGCGAGCGCACGACCACGAGAAACACGAGGTCGTGGAACTACCGAAAGAATGCGGTCTCGACATCGCCCTGAAACTGGGACGCGAGTGGGTCTGCGAGGAAACCGGCCAGACGCGGGACGCGCCCGCAGCTGGACAGAGCGGCCTCGGAGCGTGGTCGAGATGATCCGAATCGGCGGACACAGGTTCGAATCTGCCTGTTGAGAACCGACAGTATATCTACGAGTTGTTCCAACAACCGACCACAAGAAGAAGAAGAATCAATGTCACGAAATCCTCGCACGCCGCTGTCGGCCACAGCGAAGGAAGCACTCGAAATCATCACGGATCCAATCCAGGACCACGGGGGGAGGGGCTGTCCACAAGACGAAGTCCACCAGCTGTTGGCCAATCATGAAGCGTTCTCGCAGGAGCGGGCTGAACGGGCGATCCACCAACTGCTGATGCGGGGCTACCTCTATGAAGTCGAAGGAAAGCTGTTCGTCACCCCCTGAACAGCCTCAAGCGGCACTTTTCTCCGACCAGCGAAGGCAGCAATGGTGATCTCGATGGTTTGTCCTCCCCAGAGGGGGTGGAGGATACTGATGATGGGCGACAACACAGTCAGCGACAGCACCGAGAAGACGACAACCGAAGAACGAGTCACGATCACGCTCACCGACTACCCGATTCCGGTCGCCGACGACGACCGCGAAATCGGACTGGAGGCGCTCGAAGACGCCATCAGCCAGCTCCTTGGCGTCAACATCACATCGGCCGACATCACGGCGAGAGTCGGGCATCACTACGTCCAGATCGGCGACGACTGTCCGCGGTGTGGTGGCCTGCTCGAACTCCGTCAGTACACCTACTGTGACAACGGGGCCGTCGCAGAGGCCAACTGCGCCCACGCTCCCAAGTGTGAGTGGAGAGGCCGCGCCATCTATCGGATAATCGATCTCGAAAGCGGCCCCGTCGCGGATGTCGAGAGTGCCGTCGCCAACGGCGACATGACACCCTCGTATCTTCCGTACTGAAAACGGGTCGGTGACAGACTGGAGTCACCGTATTGCCCGAAATCATGTGGTTGAGACACGGTCTCGCCCATGAACAACGGAAATGTGGTGTGTTCAGTCTGTTTCCGAATCGAGAACACAGGCCCACTGCAGTGAACAAACATTCAAGTGCCTGAGCAAACAACTCCAATTGAAGACCAGACGATTCATGGACGGGACGAATGCGGATAACGAGAAAGTCGAACAGCTCACAGACATTTTCACCGATCTCACTGGTGAATCTTCCACCACCGAACGCCAACACGAAGATCGCTGGGCATCTGTCTCCGCGGACAACTCAGACGTAGACGCCGAGGAAACCATCCTGAGCATCATCCAGGAGATGATCGACGAGTACGGGATTCAGACCTCGCTCGACGAGGACGAACTCGTCACCCTCGTCGAGCAGTACCACGCTGGGAAAAGCGATACGGAGATCGCTCGTGCGCTCGGGTCATCGAGCCGTGACAAGACAGTCGCTCGCGCTCGGATCAGTCTCCATCTCTTCCAGGAGACTGATTTCGACGCGCCGTTCGAGCTGTCGCGGCTACGCGAACTCTTCGATCAAGATACATCGACCGGAGAGATCGCCGACACCCTCTCGGCGAGTAAGAGTACCGTTCGCGCCTACGCGCGCGTACTCGCCGCTGAAACCGAAGCCGAACGAGCCAGTCACGAGTACCAATCCCGGTTCAAGCAGATACTCACCGATACTGAGACGGGCAGCGACGACACCGACCAGTTCAGCGAAACGGTGTCTCCGACCGCGTATGCGAGCGGTCTCGAAGACGCTGTTGGAAGCAGCTGATCAGCCAATAGCTTTATTATTGCTAGAATATGTTTGTCCGATAGGGCAATTGCCCTAGTGATGCCAAGCAGCGGACTATCCCCTACCTTCCTATCCCCTTTGCAGGTGGCGTGAAAGTGGATTAGAGAGATCGTCCGCCTCAACCGTGTTTTTCCACGCCGGAGCAGCGAGGCAGACACAGATGAGCAAGCATTCAGATATCGGTATTCAGAGCCGGTGGTTCACCATCGATCTCACCATCTGCCAGTTCCGCGAAAGCTACTGGCCGGCAGCATACAGCGGTTCCAGCAGCGTGGATCTGTTCGTTCCACTTCCCGGAAACCGGACGCTGTGGGCCGCGGCGAGTTCACGCTGGCTTGCAGAACAACTCGGCATCGATCCATTCAGCTCAGAAGCACTCGCAAGCGTCGTGCCCGACCCACCCCACAATTGCAAAGCGGAGGGGTGTGAATTCGAAACCGAGGACTACAGTGTCTTCCTCACTCACGACGAACGCGAGCACGCTCCTGAAGCCAACCATCACGCAGAACAGGAGGGTCGCTGATGGGTGTGCGTGGACGACCGCCGGACGAGACAACCGAAATCCCATCTCACATCAGAGAAGCGCTCGCAGACACTCACAATGAGTGGTACGTCGAGGTCGAAGAAGTTTCCGGGCGGATGGTGATCGAAGCCGAGCGCAAGCAGTTTCATCCTAACGGCAGCAGTGCGGGAGCACTCGCGCTCGATCATCCGAAGAAAACCGGTTGGNTGGTGATCGAAGCCGAGCGCAAGCAGTTTCATCCTAACGGCAGCAGTGCGGGAGCACTCGCGCTCGATCATCCGAAGAAAACCGGTTGGGAGGTCCTCGCACCGGGCAATCGGGATGTACGGTGGAAGGAGATGTACGACACCGGCGATGAAGCGGCTACCGCGCTTGCTGAGATCACGAACATCTTCGAAGCCCGCCGAACGATCAAGCACGAACGGCCTTCGGATTGGACGGTGCGCGCTTACTACAAAATCGAGACACTCCTGTTGGANGTCTCAAGGACGACAACCAGACCATCTGATCGGAGACAGGATGACTCGGCATCACTGCCTTATGTAACAACAAGCATCCTTATGTAGGTCTGGATGTTACATAAGGTCAATCATGGCTTCAGAAGAGCCGCCGGCTGCTCCGGGTTCGCTGCCGAAGTATCTCCGCAAGGGGCTCCCGAAACAAGACCGCGAATCGCTCTTGGTAACCCGCGAGTATATCGACGAACTGCTTGAATGGACTCAGCAGCCGATCGACAACGGTGAACTACCGGACGCCGCCGATCCCGTCGACGAGGATGGGAGCAGTCCGAAGGGCGGGACCGTCGTGATGGAAAAGGTCACGTGCGGTGACGAAACCTGCAAGTGCATGAAGAAAGGCGAAAAGCACGGGCCATACAAGTACCTCTATTATCGGAAAGCCGACGGGACGCTCACGTCCGAGTACATCGATAACAGGTGATTGCTCATCGGGCGATCTGTATCGGCTCTTGTGCCTTATGTAAAAATTCGCCAGACAGACAAGCTGAGATGTTACACAAGGTGGCAAGAGACCACACCACTGCTTCCGGAGCAACTCGGGCTATATCCTCGTTTTTCTCACCCGAGGGTGGTGGAGGATTTCCAGCATGGAAAGCCCGTCACAACCCCCAACGAAGCAGCATATCGAAAGCACAGACCATCAGCAGCATCCAGACACCCGGACGCTAGATCCAAGCGAACTTGTCGGGATGTTCGGAGCGGTCTCCACGCCGGAAAGCCCCGAAGAAGAATGTGCAGCGGCACACCGATCGGGCGAAATGGTCGAAGGCAGCTACCGAGGAGACGGACGATGAGCGACCTCGCAGACAGCCGCGTGGATGAAATTCTGGAAGACGAGACGGAAGCAGAGCAGCACGGCCTCTACGCCCGTCTGACTCGACGAGAGGACGGCCGCTACGCAGTCGAGATCTCGCCGATGCTCCAGTCCGGCGGCCACGAGGAGCAGTGGCACCTGGTCGGTGGGTCGGTCGGGTACGACGCGAGCGTGTTCGACGCCGAGGCCGATGCTCGCGACTACTTCGAGGACCTGATCAGCCTCAGCAGCGAGGAGATGGAGGCGAAGTACGACGATCAGGGGTTGTGGGTGAGCCGGTAGCGTTCCGACTTCCTGTTTCGCCTTATGTAACAGACGATGCTGTATAAGACCACCAAACGTTACATAAGGCACGAAACGCCGCCGAACGCCACCGCAGCACTGGGTACACCAGCAGGACGACTCACTGTTTTTCTCCTTCGAGAGGGGTGCAGCGTCGAGACGTACAGTCCGACAACAGACGATCGACTCCCAACAGAACAATCGACAACCATGAGCACCAAACCGAAAGATGCCGTGTGGATCAGCCGCGAAACGGCCGAAACCGCGCTCACCGAACTGAACAACCTCCTCGACTACGCTGACGCCGGGATGGAAACTGGTGGCGTGAGAGCCGCCATGGACGACCTCTGGCACGCACTCGAAGATGATGGCCCCCGAACGAGCGTGACGAGCAGCGGTGAGTTCGACAAGCTCGCTATCACTGGCGTCTCGAACGGAGCAGTCGTCATCGATCACGGACGAACGCCACCCCGAGCGATCATCACCACCGACGGCAGCGAGGTTCCAACGGACATCATCGAACTGCCGGGTAACGAGGTCGAAGCACGATGACAGAAGCTTCTCGAAAAGAGCATGGTCGCCGCCGCATCGAACTGTCGCTCGTTCTCGAATTCGGCGAGGAGCAGTATCTCGGCGCGGACGGTGAAGTGAACGAGGACATCATGCGCCGCGAGGCACTCGACTACGCGGCAGAAGCTGCTCGAAACGGTGAGTTCGACATCGAAATCTCACTCATCGACGAGAAACCGGGAGATGCGTAGCTCTGTTTTTCACTCCCCACAGGTACGAGGCAACCAAATATGAGCGATCCGGCCCGATCAGATGAACCCGCAGAGGCATCGACAACCAACACTGCGACAGCAAACGGTGTGGACTCCCACGATCAGAACGATGATCACGACTGTAAGGATCACCTCGAATACGTCGAGTTCGAATGGGTGGATCCCACCTACGATGATATTCTCGTTTGCGAGATCTGCGACTCGGAATATCGGGTAGTCTTCACGCGGGCGTTCCTGCTTGACGGTGAAGACTACTCACTGGTCGAGGAGTACACCGATAGTATCGAGCAGGAACTCAGACGGCTTCGCAACAACCAGGACGACGACACAGACGAAGACGAAGAAGACGCTGAATAGCCTGATTCGTAGTTAATTCGCCTTGTCGAGTCCACAACCGCGATTTCCCAGTCCAATCATGAGCGAAACACAGTCAGCCACGGCATCAGAGGCAGAGACAGAGAATCGAACAGAGCCAGAAGCCGCAGGAGACACGAACTCGATCCCACGCGAACAGCAGATGGTGTTCGGCGACGACGGCGAGATCGAACCCGACGGCGATACCGTCGAAACATCGCTCGAAGCCTTCGGGGCGGAGGTCGATCACAGTGAGGGATCCGGACGAGTCGCCAAACCGAGTGCAACCCAGTTCGGCGTCGACGACCGAACCCAAGTTCCCCAGCGTGGGAAGACCAAGACCGAGGAGAGCGATCAGCGGTCACTGTTCGCCGATGTCGAGACCGATCAGCAGACTCTCGGTGGGAAGAGTGCCGCGAATCGGTGTCTGTTCGGAAACAGCAGTGAGAGCTGTGACGCCAGTAACCGTGGTGAGCAGTCGTGACCTCGCCAACCGAGGTAGCAGAAGGACTCAGAGATCTCAACGGCGATGACGGTGTAACTCTCGTCCTACGCGGCGGGGCCGAACTCGTCGGCACAGTCGTGGACAACCCTGAGTATGTCCCACCAACGACGGTTGCTAAGAAGCAAGTGCAAATCCCCGGTGGGCTTTTGGTACGCGTCAATCTCAATTCCGAGAGTTGGTCCAACCTTCCGAGTCGACATGTGAGCGCACACGTCGAGGAACGAAGTCCGGGGCAGTGGTACGATGCGAAAGCATCGGTGTGGCGTCCTATCTATGCCGACGAGAGCAATTCGGCCATTGTCGACGACGAGTTCGAAAGCATCGGTGAAATCGTCGAAGTGAGGGTAGGTGATGGGTCATGACCGACGACCAAACGACAGTCATCACGACCAAGCAGGTGTCGGATACCCGCATTGAGGCGGACCACATCCTCGTGATCGGTGCAGAGGACGGTCCCGGCGGGCTCGAAGCGTCGGTCGCCGCAGGCGTGTCCGCACTCAACAATCCGAGCGTCGACGAAGCGTTCGAACGTGCCGAGCGCGAGTACGACCCGGCAGCGTACGACAACGGTACGGTTGTCGCACGCATCCAGCCCGATGGCACCACCGAGTGGCCATTGGAGGACGATCAATGACCGATAGCGCGCTGAGTCACTTCACCACCCAGTTCAACCGACTTCACAAGATCGGCGACGGCGAGCCGGCTGAGTTCATCTGCGACTTCTGCTCGGGACTGATACAGCCCGGAGATCGCGTAGCGACCTACGTGAGCGAGGCTGACCTCGGCGGCTTCGCACGGCCATATCCCGGAACGAAACTGTACGCCCACCGGACCTACTGCGAAGAGTGTGACCGCCAGCACATCGTCTATCCTCACGAGGGAACGAGCGAGCTGTTGCTGGCAGCCACAGTTCAGGGGGACGGAACCCACACCGACTGGGCGCTGCACGAATCGTCGCCAGACGATCACGGCGAGCCGTGGGACGGCCAGCGTGCGTTCGAGTTCGTCTTCGGGGCAATCTTCGAGGACATCGCTGCTGGAGCAGCCCTCCGCGAATGGACCGTCGGCCACGAGGATGTCGTCGATATGATCCGGCTCGGTGACGTCGATCTCCGCGAAGTGTTCGACGAAAACGGGACGATCATCGCACCCGAAGCGAAACAACAGCGGATCCAACAGCAGGTGTTCGACCACCTCACAGCCGCGGGCCTCGAAAGCCACGACGACGCCTACGACCGACTGCAAGAGGAGGGCCGACCTGGTGCATTCACCTGTCCGGAGTGTGGCGCACAAGCCGACTACTGGGCCGGCGTCGACCACGAGCCAGACTGTTCATCGGCATCGCCAGCTGACGACAAGTAGGATTACTCGAACCCATCGATCCGACGGCATTCACCACCCCATTACCATGCCCAACGAAAATCACCAGTCAGACGCATCGATTCCAGCAGAACATGCCGATGCAGATGAAGCAATCGTGACGTTCCATCCGCAGATCTGGCTCGACAACCGCGCTCTCACCAGCGATGATACCGAGACGTACACAGTTCCCATCGAGGCAGCGCTGGACGACAATGGAGAGCTTCTCGAAGACGATAGCCGTGAGTCAGACGGACTCGCGAACCATGAAAACGCGCCAGAGCGAGCGCAGAACTGGTCCGAGAACGATCCATACTACGTGACCATCGACGGGTTGCGATGACGGCCTCCTGCAACAACTGCGGGCAAGAATGGGAGCGTGACCCCGCACTTGAGGTCGCGTGTCCAACCTGCAAAGCCGGCGTCGGCGAATCGTGTCGGCGGCCATCAGATCACCGGTGTCGGATCCACGCAAAACGCGACCAACGGGCGCTCGAAGAGGTCTGTGACTACTCGATTTGCCCGGCTGCCGACGCTCCTGGCCGTCCTGTCTGGAGTGGCCCTAACGAAGGGGATCACGCCGGAGAAACCCGCCAAGCCACGTTTTTCTGATGAGCAAAGAACGGCCACCAACGAATCCGCATATTGTCTCTCTATCGTCCGGTCGTCGTCGACGAAGGCGTGGCTGGTGAGGATGTCGTCGAGGAATTTTGACCCGCCTGCCACCGGACTGTCGCGTTGTCTTGAGACCACTGGATAGTGACGTTTTGCGGTGTGATCGTTTGTGGAACCGCAAACACCAGCCATCCAGTACTCGTTGCGCTCTGTGTCTCTCCCGACTCGGTGAACAGTCCCCCTCGCACAGGCTGTTTCAGATCAGACACGGGGTATTCGATGTCATAGCTCGTCCCGTTGTGGTTGATAGTGAAATCCTCATTGGATATCCCATCTGCCTGCTGTTCGATGACTTTGGTATTGACCCGGACCAGAAGATAGTGCTGGCCGGAGTCTGGCGTCGTCCGGTCCGCCCACGACTCGTTAATCACGTAGAACCCGGATGCTTGGAGACCATTGAGAGTGATCTTCACACCACCCGGCGTGGTGTAGCCCTTGCCGAATGAGCGCGTCGCGGGGACAAACGTTACCGACCGCTGTTGGCCGTCAAACGGACGGATTCGGTAGTTGCCACCACCGAGCGATCCGTAGCCCATCGTCGGTTTGAACGTTTTCGTTGCACCCGGCTGGAGACGTGCAGAGTGGCGATGGAAGCCAACCCAGTTCTGTCCGTCCGGCGGTCGGAACTGACTTACTGCCCGGAACATCCCACCGCCAGTGCCGGTGTTTTTGACCGTGAACGAGTACTGTCTCTCAGTACCAACCTCGACCTGCTTTGGCATCGAGAAATTCTGCAGTGAGAACGAGGGCAGCTTCCGACGGGATCCAGACTTCGGCGGGAAGCGCCATTCGACCTCCGGTGGTGTCTTCGCACCATCAACCTGATAACCCAACGAGAACACCTGTTTGGCCGCCGAACGTGGCACTTGTGCGAGCAGCCAGCCTTCAGTCTGTCCACCAGCCGACAGTCGAACCGGTCGTGAGAGGGGACTGCCGTTAATGTTCGAGATCGCCGAGAGACCACCTGCCCGTGAATCCGGAAGACTGCTGTAGTAGCTTCCCTTTGTCGGCGCGATCGCCGTCGGATTGAACTCGATAGACTCCGTACCAGTGTTCTCGAAGCGCATCCGCACGAACGCGAGGATTTTGTCCGAACTGGCGGCCACCAGTCCCGGTTGCTTGCTGGTATTGAAGCCACTCTGGATGGTGAAGAACAGCGCTGGCGTGAATCGGGCGCTTTTCACTGTTGCAGTGAGGCTGTCGCTGAAGGCAAGCGACTGGCCGGGTTGTTTCACGATCGGATCGACAGTCACCGTGTGAGTCGCGTTGGTGCCAGTCAGCGAGAGCGTGTAGGTATCAGCTGCCGGAAAGCTGATCGCGGTATCATTCGCTTTCCCAACTTTGCCCGGCTGTACGTCGTCGATCGAGACGTTCGCAGTGGTGTTGCTCCGTCCTTTGGTGACCTGGATCTGGCCGGTGAACGTGCCATTGCGGCCGCCGGTGTTCGCCACGGAGACGGGAACCGTGATGTTGTCGCCGACAGTCGCATTCGCTGGTCCACCGAGTTCGGCACGCGAAAACGCTGCCGGACCGCTCCGGGTCGTTTCTGGAGCATCGATTCCAGACTCCGATTGAGTCGTTTCGATGACGTCGATCCCAGACTCTGATTGGGTCGTTCCATTCGTTCCTGACCCGTTCGTTTCACTGCTGGAATTTAAGCTATTGCAGCCGGCGAGAAGGGCTGTCAGACTGGTCCCACCTCCAAGGAGGATCTCTCTGCGGTTCATCGTCGTACAGTTTTTCTTCTCTCTGGCCTGTCCAATTTACTTGTCGGTTTCTTTGAGCACAACTAAGCTTTCCCGGGGTAACTGAGATCGAACCCAGGAAGAGAAGATGCGGGAGAAGGAATTTGCCCGAGCATTGATATAGGAAGGCAGAACAGTCTGCAGTATGGCCAGTGATCGGCGGCGATCTAACCGACGGAAAAGCATCGAGACGGAGTACGATCACGTCGACAAGAGCTTTGGTCCCGACGAGCGGAACATGGACGATCCCTCTGAAAAGTACGAATGGGTATCGGAACCAGATCGTCCTCAACCGGGGAGCGGTGAATCCGTCCACTGCCGGGGCGAGAGCGATGATGACTGGGAAGAACCCGAGTCACTCTACTGAAAAACCCCAATTCTCTCGACATACGGGCGTAGGTATTCACTACTGGGCTTTTTCGATTGCGTCGATCAGTGAGTTTGCGGACGGGGCTTCGAGCTTCTCCTCGTTGACGTACACGGTTGGCGTCGCCGACACGCCACGATCAGACGCCTGCTTGGCTTCAGCGTTGAGCAGCTTGCAGTATGCGCCCGTCTTTGCTGCCTGCCGTACCTTCTCGCCATCGATATTCGCGTTCAACTCAGCAGCAAGATCCTTGAACAGACCATGCGAGAAATCATCCTGCCGACGGAACAGTGCCACCGTATACGCGAACATCGCTTGGTCCCCACCGAGTCGCTGGACTTCGCGAGCAGCGTTCGCAGCCGGACGGCTCCAGTCGTTAACCGGGATCGGGAAATCGTGATGGACGTAGCGGACCGCCCCTGACGCAACAAACTCGCGGCGGATTTGGGGAAAGGTGTTGAGCGCATAGTCTCGGCAGTGAGGACACGAGTAGTCGACATACTCTGTCACAGTTACCGGGGCGTTCGAGTTGCCAAGTGCAGGGGGATCGAGCTTCGCTGGTGGAGACGAGTCGCACGTTGGTGTCGAAGGCCCACTGGCCTGCTCCAAGAGAACATATCCGCCCCCTACACCAGTCAGTCCCACCCCTCCAGCTGCGAGTAGTCGGCGGCGTGTGATCGTTGGAGTCATTTGTGTCGGTTCAGCGATTGTTCTTCGCCTTTCCTGAAATACTCTCTGCCACCCAGATTGGCCAGTAGCCAACAGGCCCCCTCAGTTTTTCCGCTCCCGGTGGTGCGAGGTGTTCTCAGTACCGATGAGCACAGACACATCCGCGACCTCCGGCTCCAGCCTGCACTCCACGCTCGACACGCGAACGCAACGCGCGATCGATGAATCGATGACCATCACCACTCACGAACTCGGAACGTACCACGTCGAATCCGCTTCCGAAGCGACCTACATCGTCCATCTTCCGCCTGAAAGCAGATCAACCGAGGATGACTCACCAACATGCAGCTGTCCAGATCACACGACCCAACCCTCGAAGACGGACTGCAAGCATCTTCGACGGGTGAAACTCGATATCGCGTGCGGTGACCTCGCCCATCCGAATGAATGGCCCTCCGATGCAGAGCTCGCCGAACGGGAGCCGGCACGTCCAAACGACACGTCGTCGCCGGTAGCCCCGGCGCTTGCGACTGACGGCGGAGAGGCGGTCGGGGCAACCCCGTCCACGTCCAGCACTTCGATCGGTGCCGGTCCGGAAATAGCGGTTGAAGAGCCAACAGTCACCGATGAAAAGCCAAGGGAGGTCGTACTCGATGCCCCACGCGATCTCTGTCATCGCATCTCCGAGCGTATCAGCGAAATCGAATTCGAGATCGAGCAGCGACGAGGCGAACTGAAAGACCTGGAGACGACGCTTTCGGTCCTTGAAGACCTCGTACCAGAGCTGGATGTCAGTGAGTCCGGCAAGTAGATGTCGCCACGCAGAACGTTTATTATCCATGAGAAAGCTACCGATACCATCCCATGGCTTCCGTCGAAACAGCTGACTGGCTTCACCTGACCGATGATGAAGAGGTGATTTGGGATGGACATCCCTCGCTCTATACAATCGGTTCGGATATCCTGTTCAGCCTTGCTCTCATCGTCGTTGGTCTCGGACTCACCACCGCGTTCCTGATCCCACTGGACTGGGTGCCGGAAACACTCACTGAACAGTGGGCGTTGCTTCCGCTCGTCTTCGTCGTAGCTGGCATCGTATTCTTCGCGATCCAGTATGGAATGCTCAGACGGACTCACTACGTGATCACTACCGAAGAGGTGTACCGAAAAGAGGGGCTGATCAGCCAAGACGTTCTCAAGATTCGTCACGATCGGATTCAGAATACCACCTGCAGTCAGTCGGCGCTCGAACGTCTCTTCTCGCTCGGCGATATCACAATCTACACAGCAGGGTCTGACGATCTCGAGATACTTCTTACGAACGTATCCCAACCGCAGGACGTGAACGGGATTCTCACCGAGGCGTTTGATTCCGTAAATGATGACGGACAAGCAGACCCGCAGCCACTCTAAGGGGTACGTGGGGCCGGTATCGATCCATCGTCGAGCAAGGTAACGAGCTCGTCATGCATGGCCTCACGTCGATGCTTCCGCTGTTCAGCTTCTGAAAGGTAGTTATCGAGGACGACTCCAGGATCAGAACTACCTTGATCTTCAGCGATCGGTGTGTAGCGCTCGGCGATTTGCTGGACAGCCTCACCATAGAGCGAGTACCAGAACCGCCGGCCCATCTTCGGAGTTGGTGTCTTCCCAGCAACAGTCACATCTGCGTTCTCAGCGAGCATGACGAAGTGGTTTCGAATGGTGTCAGTAACAATACATCCACGCTCAGATGCAGAAGACGGGAAAAGATACCCTGACCAGTCGCCTTCATCAGCAAGTGCATCAATCCGTGCGGTGAGGTCGTCGACGCCAACAAGCAGCGAGACCGTGCCCGGACCGTTCTTGCGTTCTCCTTCCTGAAACACCAGATGGGGATGTTCCGCATCTTCCTGATCAAGGTAGACGTGATCAACATCTACACGCTTCGGACAGTGATGGAGATTCTGTTTCATGAATTCAAACAATTCTAAACATCGAGAATTTCATTCAAAATCGTTGAACTGTGTGTTGTTTGAGTTGTTCTGTGATTTGATTAGATACATGCTTGTTGAGTGGTTCCGCCAGCGCCACCCGGTCAAGGGTGGCGTGGCGCGTGTAATCCAGAAAATCCGGACGCAGTAGAACAAGACGCTGGATTCGTTCAGCTAATCCCAACACACGGAGCCAGCGACGGCTGTCGCCAGAGCNGGCGTGGCGCGTGTAATCCAGAAAATCCGGACGCAGTAGAACAAGACGCTGGATTCGTTCAGCTAATCCCAACACACGGAGCCAGCGACGGCTGTCGCCAGAGCTGTGGTTTTCTTCGCTCCTTGGCACTGAGACGACGTATCTCTCGGTTCTCCGTCCATTTGCTCACATTCGGCTAAGCGTGCGCAGTCTACGCACCTGTTCCAGTGCCCCTCAAGCAGACACCCCGTGTGCGATATGAATTGGATGATTAGTCGTAGGGACACCCCGTGTGCGATATGAATTGGATGATTAGTCGTAGGGACACCCCGTGTGCGATATGAAAATCATGTTAAGAATATGGAATGTGGTGTTGGCTACTGTTACAAGGAATCGTACTCAGTGGACAGAACGCATGGTCATTTTCCATCGAAGAAATCTTGTATTTGAGCGTTCACGACAGATTCAATCAGTTCCTCATCATGTGTAATACCTTCACGCCGAATATTAGCTTGCAGCGTCTCAGCGACCACTTCAGGATCGTCCACAAATGTGTATTCTTTGTGAACCCCACTGCCGTAGCCTCGGCCTCGTTTCTCTGAGTCGACGAAATTGTAGGTCTCCGCTTCATTCATGTATCGAAGGAAAGAGTCACGTGATTTCTCGTCAACATCCAAAAGATCCGTAATGTATTGATAGACCCGGTACGCGATAGTACTGGGAACGGCACTTAGATTCCGCTGGGAATGGATAGGAACAATAGCTGCCGCATAGAGTGATAGTTTCTTCTGTGTCGACAGCCCCTGCATCTGCGTCAAAGTACGGTCGCGTTCAGCCTCTTTCTGAGCGTCTCGGAGGTGTTCTTCACGAACAATCTCCCCACCCTGCCGATCCGTAATCTCACCTGCCTTTCGGAAGAGGTCAATTGCCTTGCGTGCGTCACCATGGTCCTGCGCAGCGAACGCAGAACTAAGAGAAATAATGCCATCTTCAAGGACATCATCATAATAAGCATCGCGACGACGCTCTAGGATTGCTTGAAGCTGGGTCGCATCATAGTCCGAATAGACTACATCTTGTGGGTTGAATGAACTTTCTGCACGGCCATCAAGGTCTTCCATGAACCGTGGATCATTTGTGAGAGCAGCGACCGAGACGTGTCCCTCAATTCGTCCCAGCTGAGAAGCACGCGAAAGCTGATAGAGTAGTTTCGAGTATGCGGGTTCATCATTCGGATCACGTTGACGGCCAACAAGAAGATCAACTTCATCAAGAATGATAATAACAGAATTAAAATTATTGCTTAGAATCTGGTAAAATCGGTTAAGTTTCTGATCAGTCGAGATACCACTCTGAGGAACGCCTATATCGACGCCAGCTTCGATTGCAGCGTTTTTAACGAGTCGATAGACAGCGCGGTCGTGCGATTTTATAGTTTGACAATTGATTTTTATTACGCCGAAGCGATCGCCTTGAGAATTCGCAAGTTCTAGCACCTGTTGACAGACAGCATTGATGATGAGTGATTTCCCAGTGCCTGACGGTCCATACAGGAGCATATTAGGGGGGCGATTGCCCTGAAGCGCTGGCCGAAGGTAGGTGATAATATCATCCAACTGTTTATCGCGGCCGACGATACGATCTTCATCAATGACGGCGTCGGGATCAAGTAGTCCTTTGTCCCGAAAAACAGAATTTTGGACTCCCTGTTGAAGACGGCCCTTGATCGATTGTGAGAGAGACTGTTGTTCGTTGCCGTCAGCCATATCATGCGAGTACAGCGCGTTCTATAAATAAATATGGGTACCACGTGCGAGGTTAAATTTGCCGTATTCCTCAAATAGAAGGCTCGTATGGAGGGTGAAAACAGATTTAGGCTAACCGTGGGCGAAATCAAAACTAAATGCAGACCCCCCGTGTGCGAGATGAATTGGATGACATGACATGACATGTAGATGTTTGATTGGGAGTAGCGAACTCAGACACCCACCGTGTACAAGATGGAACCAAATTAGACCTCATGAATGAATCCAAATTTGTATGACACCCACACCCCGTGTGCGAAGTGAAATCAGTGAGAGAGGGTAGAAGACCATCTCCTACAGAATGGGACGAAATAGCTTGAAACAACGGCTTGTACACTGAAGATTGCTCAGAGAAGAGAATTGAGATATTAGCTTTAGATCAGATGGTTTTATATAGGTGTCCTATGAACCGGACCCGTACTGGAGCTTGAGATGGACTGTAGTGGTAAATTATCAACAGTAGACTGTAGCTCTGCTATTTCCCTGCTTGTTCCATGTTTGTGGGGTTGTGTTCCTCTTAACGCCTCTCTAGCCACTTTTAGCATCTAACCACCCTCAAAGCCGGTTGTACCCAGAACAAAAATCATCTCGCACACGGGGTGTGGGGGTAAGATACTCTCAAACCCAATCACAGATTAGTTTCATCACATAACACTACCCTCCACATATAATACATATAGTGGTGTTAATACACGAATCGGTAGTTAGTGAACCCTCTCGGGAAACTGACTCAGATTTCTAGTAGTATAACAAGTATATTATTTTTGAATGGCACTATCGATGGTCATGTCGGTTGCCGCCGAACCTGTTCGGACTGAACGTTGGGCCGGAACCACCACTCGGGACGAGTTCTCTTGAAATAGGCCCCCGCTCCAGGTCAATAATCAACAGTTCGTCGACGGT
Source organism: Halococcus salifodinae DSM 8989 (assembly GCF_000336935.1). NCBI lineage: Archaea > Methanobacteriati > Methanobacteriota > Halobacteria > Halobacteriales > Halococcaceae > Halococcus > Halococcus salifodinae. The sequence continues at coordinate 29,532 of NZ_AOME01000028.1, forward strand.
CCGTAACTCCTGTTTAAGCGGCGTCGGATCGTTTTCAACAACGACTTTGGCATCATCAAGCGCCGCTCTTGGTTGCTCTTGTGTAAACTGGAGCAATAGCGTGCAAGCAATTAACAACTAGGGATTAGAGACAGTCGCTACTTCAAGAAAATGGGCTATACAGAGGCTGAATGACGTCTCTTTTCACAATTCCACTACACTACCGAACTGTACTTCTGCGGTTAAGCGGAGGTACTGTTTTGCAACAGTTCACGCCTCCCGCGGAGGTCACCACGGTTGTAGAGAATGGACAGTTTCAGCGTGTTCGGCGCAACGGCGCTCGGATGGCCTTCGTCCCAGTAGCGATCAAGTGTCTGAACGTCCTCACGCTCAAAACCGACAGACACCGGTGTCGTCAACTCCGATCGTGCTACTCATTCATCTTTAACCGCAGAAGTACAACGAAGAGCGGCGCTGTTTGTATGCGAGTCACTCGTCGTCTTCCTCTTCATTGTCGTGATACTTTTTATCGAACTCTTTGAGATCGGTGAACCGAATCTGATCGTTAACGTGGTAGATTTCGCCGCGATTGTAGAGGAGGTCGAGGACGTGGTCGATGTCGCCAGTGGTGAACTCCTCGTCGGTGTCCTCCAGCGCCGTGCGAGCGGCTTCAGGCGGGATTTCTCGGCGTCCGTCATCGGCCTCCGGCGCTGCATCACGGAGAATATCGTAGGCTTCAACGGCATAGGAGGGGAGACGACGCCGTTCCATACTCATTCGTATGTGTCGAGGACAGAAAAACTTCGGCAGACGTTCGCCAGACCTGTCCCTGTTCGGGTTGATATGGCTACCGAGCGAGTCGTACTTCAGAACTCCTCTAACAGGTCATCCAGCATCGGACGCAACTTGTACTTGGGATAGTGGTCGTCCCGCATTGTTTCGACGTACTCACGCCATTCATCGAGTTCGTCAGCCGCCTGGGCCGCCTGTCCTGCTCGTCTGAGCCAGCGAACAGCCGTCGCGTAGCTGTCGTGTTGACCGTTTTCGATGATCGGTTCACCCTGAGACTTGCAGGTGCTGATCGCCCACTGAGGGCGTTCCTCTATGACTGCCTCAACGACTGGTTCGATCACGCTGGTCTGGCTGGTGCTATCCGCGAGTTCGATGGCTTCGTCGTACTGTTCTTCATGAAGGAACACCTCCACAGACCGGGCAGCAGTATTGCCACGTGGGTTCTGCGTACGGAGGAATTCGAGAAGGTTGGACTGAATGCCCTCCCAGTCGTCGGCAGCGATCTCTTCGACCGCTTGGTAGGCGCTCAACGACGGACTCGCCTCGAACGCAGTGACGGCTGCCTTCAGCGCGAGTTCGCAGTCGCCAGCACTGGCTGCTCGATCGCGTAGCCACTCTGCAAGCGTGTCTTTCCGGAACCCCTCAAGTGTCAGGCCGTGTTGGGCCACCCGCAAGGCTGCCTGTGTCTGGTCGTGCGCACGAAGCGTTGTGGCCACTTCGAGCACTGCACCTGGTGTCGATAACCGCTCGATGGTGTAGTCGACGGCCTCTTCGGTGCGTCCTTCCTGTACCAGCATCTTTGCGTACGCTTGGGACTGCGCTGCCGCCTCAGCGAGGTTGAGATACTCCCCGATGCGATTCTCTCGTTCGAGGATAGTGAGGCGGGCCGTGACAATGTCTTCAGCATATCTGGATTCCTCATCTTCCCAGAACTCTCCCCCGTCAAGGTCACCCTCCATTGCCTGCTGGACTCGTGCATCGTCCCACCCTTGTGCCGCCGCGTCTGCCGCAGCCCGAAACGTGGATTCACCCATGAAGTGCTGGAACTGACCATCCCACTCGGTGAGGCGCTCCTCCCAATCATCCCGCTCACGCTCGGTCAACTCGGCCGTGAGAATCGCTTCGATGAAGGCCTCACTGAGATCACCGAGAACCTCGTACACGCGAGGAATATCGTGGGGAAGGAGGCCGGCCCACCTGTTGTCCGCGAGTTCATCGGTGATCGCTGCGAGAACGTCGAGCGCGGTTTCGCCGTCCCCGGCCTCGAGAGCCATCCGTGCCTGCTCGATCAACGCGTCGAGTTCCTCGGCCATGCGCTCTGCCTCAGCGTAGGCATCGTTGTGGCCTCTCTGTCCCGGTTTTGGTAGCGCGTGGTTTGTTTGGCGACGAATCGAGTCAAGACTCACCGACACAGATGCGGTGGTATCTGACTCGTCGTCAGCGGTGGTGAGACGGGTTTCGACCCAGTCAGCCACCTCTGGACGATTGTCAGCGAGCTCGACGAGCAGACTCTGCAGTGTCTCCCGGTTCGCGTCGGCAATCAGCTCCGAGATCGGCTGTCGGTTACTTACCCGCTCAGAATCACGGATGTACGTCAACAACACAGCAACGCGATGCTTGCAGATCCCGCCATGGTCGTACGGACAGGAACAGTCGGTCCGCGCGACGCCAGCATCGTCGAACTCGATGGTTACCGTGTAGGGCTGGTACTGGCTTCCCTCGACATCGGCCCGGACTGTCTCACCGCGCTGAACCACGTCGCTGACTGCTCCTCGCTCGTAGTATGACTGTCCGCGATCGTACGATGTGGATCTGGCCAGTTCCCGAACAGTCGCTTCTGTCACGGTGGGCCACTGCTCGCTACTCATGCTCTTGGGGGGCTGCTACGACAGGCCCGATATTATACTCTGTGTCGTTCCATGGCAGCAAATTCGATCGGCCTCAGTTGCTGTGTCGGCACCGAATACAGAATCTCTGAACTCATTCTCACCCTACTTTCGGACACGAACCCAATGCTCTCGGAGACAAGCCAATGATGAAATTCACCTGTGATCAGTCGGTGTAGTTGGTACCCGGCGCGAGGTCACTTGGTTGCTGGCCGGCAGGATACGAAACAGTTCGGGTATTGCAGTCTCCACACCTGTACCGGTTGGGATGGCGGGTCTCTTCGCAGTGTTGGGCGTAACCGAGGCTGAAACACCCGTCGGGACAGGCGTGGATGATTCGTGGCTCGGACCAGGGAATACTTTCGACGTTACAGGATCCTGGGTCGAATCTGGTCGGTGTGTCTCTCCCGTCGCAACTGACGAGTGTTGTGTCACACTCTGGGCAGGTGTACTGCCAGGGGTTCTTGATGCGTTTTGTCCGCCGCTGATAGGGCCACTCGGTGCATCCGTTCGGACACGCCAATAGATAGGGCGCTGTCTGTGACGTGTCTGGAGTCTCTCGGTCGTCGCTTGTTTCCCACGGGAGGGTTGCCACGTAGCAGGTACCAGGTTCGAGATCAAACGGACAATCACCAGCGTCGTAGCTCACGAGACGCGTTTCACACTCGTTGCAGGCGTACTTCCAGGGGTACTTGATCCGCTTGGTTCGCTGGAGATATCCGCGCTCGAAGCAGCCGTCCGGACACGCAAGAACGTAGTCCGCGTCCAGGAGGTCGTCGCTGGCTTCGTAGCGTGCGGTCGGGTTCGCTCCTGCCCGTCGAGCTGCTTCCTTCCACTCACTACCGTGTGGTTGTACGTCCTGCCCGAGCGTCGAGAGGACGTGCGCGTGTGCAACTTCGTGGCGAACCGTATCTCGCCACTGGGAGTCACAAGTATCGTCGAACAACCGGCGAGCGATGCGGATCTGGTACTGGTCTGTTCCGGATTCGCCGTCGGGCTGCCGAACAGGCCGACACTCGCCGAGTTTGCGCTGGAACGAGTCAGTCACGTCGATATGAAACGAGTCGGGAGACAGACTCTCGAAACCGGCTCTATCGAGCGTGGTCGTAATTTCCTCGGCCACGAGACGACTGTACTCGACCATCTGCCCCACTATCGGCCGGAAGCAAGTATCAACGTCACGGTTGTTCGATCGTCTCTCAGTCGGCGGAGTTAGCACCGTATTCGCCGGCCGCTCGTTGGAGATCGAACGCGAAGTTGTCGTCGAAGTGCCGAAGACGGTCTGGAGGGATTGTATCTCCAAGGAGTGTCAGCAATCGGTCGATCTGGTCGTCCGTGAAGGTGACCCCGTACTTCAGTTCAGTGTATGGCTCCCAGTACTCCGGGAAATCCGGGAAGTCCTGTTCGAGTGGTGATTCCAGAATATACAGGTACTCGATGTCCTCGACGACGTCTGGCGATCGAAGCAGGCGTTCGAGGAGTGTAATTCCAGCGTCCGGATCGGCGAAGGTCACGTGTTCGAGGATATCGAGTGTGGACCAGTCGTCTTCGATTTCGGCGCGTTCGACAGTCCGGTCGAGAACAGCAACGTCAGGATGGCCGACTCCCCAGCCGTAAACACCAGCTGATCCCACCGCCCAGTCACCGTCCTCGTCGATCGTGATCGCTGCAAGGTACTCGAGTGCCCACGCCGGAATCTCCTCGACCCCCTGGTTGATCCGGATTCGAATCATACACCGGGCGACGACGTTGGCAAGCACCGACGAACAATGGTGATCACCGACACCTGGTGGATACGCGTCGATACACTCTTTGAGGAAGGCCCAGTCGATCTCCTCGTTCGTTGCAGCAGTATCCACGAGATCGATCACCTGTGGGAGATACTGCTTCATGATTTCCCGGAAGCGACTTCCTCCACTGCGTTCGAGTGTCGCTTCGATTGACCTATCCCACGCAGGGAGCAGGGGGTACACGTCGTGTTGCGTGCCGGGCGTCGTCTCTTCGAGCGCGGTTGTTAGCGGTGCGATGTCGCGTGGCATTGTCGATCAGCATCTCCTCGTCGAAGATGGTCCGATAAACGTTCGCCAGCGTATACGATCGATTTCGATGTCACGCCAGACATTGGTGTCGGACTCGCCCTCCCGTGGCGGGTTCAGTGGCAGCCACATCCTGCATGTGTCGATTGTCATGGATCGTGCTTCCACGTCTGGGATTGTAGGCGTTCCTTCCAAGGCTGACTCGCGTCAGTCCATGCCTGCTCGCCGCCGGAATGCTTGTTCGAGGACGGCGAGCATTTCCTCCAGATGGTCCTCGGGCACGTCATCAAACGTGGCTCGATACTTCTGTTCGGTGAGGGAAAGTTGGTCGTCAAGCACTTCCTCGGGATCTTCGGCGTCTCTGGCGCGACCAAGTGCCTGATCCCATATGTCTTTGTTCGGCAGCTGCTCGAATTCCGCGTCGACGAGTAACCCAGCATCGAAATCGAACTCTCGCATGTGTTCGGCAACGTCCCACTCGTCGGTGGTGAGATCGTAGGTGTACCGCTTGCGGATATGCCACCGCGCGGGCGTCGGCATCCCCCTGCCGGTCGCCGATGTCGAAGGGAACGGTCCCGATGGATGGCGCTCGACACGGAAGCTGAACGACTCGTCGTCGATGGCCCACCAACTACCCCGGGACTTGACCTTCTCGATCGTCAACCTCTCGGGAAGCGCGATATCGTTCCGTTCGAGGAACCGGATGACGGCGTCACGATCGGCGAGGTCCGGCAGATCCGACTCGTCGTGATCGGGATCGAACTCTGCCATGTCGGTACTTTGTATGAATGGACAAGACGGTACCGACGAACTCACAACCGTCCGTCCCGAAGCAAATGGAGGAAGATGACCATCTATCGGTTCCGCGTGAAGTCCGAATACGATCCGACCTCACTGTGGCGTGACATCGCTGTCGGGGGAGACCGGACGCTCGACGAGCTCCAGACGGTGCTGAACCACGCGGTGGGGCTCAACCAGGACCACCTCTGGTTTTTCGGGACCGACCAGGACTACTGGGATAGTGATGTTCAGTACAAGGGCCCAGAGGAGATCGAACAGTCAGCCGGTGGGCTGATGCGAGGCGGTGAGGAGTACAACGCTTCCGAGACGACGATCGGACAGATGGCTCGACAACTGGATCTGGACGAATGCGACCGGATCTGTTACCTGTTCGACTACGGCGACGAGTGGCGCTTTTACGCCATTCTCAAGGAGATCGATGAGACCGAATCTAGCGACAAAGCGCCCGAAGTTGTGAACGAGAACGGCGATCCTGTCGAGCAGTATGGCCTGCCAGATGAAGGATGGTGATCAGGTATGACCGTAGACAGAGACGAAGAACGGGACGAACGCATCAGGATGGAAGTGATCGTCGATGCCTACACCTCGGAGGAACAGGCACTTGGCTGGTACTACTACCTCGAAGACAAGGTGGGGTTTCCGTTCCAAGCACAATGTATCCAGGAGCGAACAGTTTCCCCACTGGAGGTGGGCGAAGAGGTACGCGTAGAAGGGATGGCGGACGAAGGGGATTGCATGAGCGAGATGTTCGTGCGTATCGAGTGGATGGACCGGGAATTTGGTGTGCCACTGTCACAGTTGGAGTTGGCCGATATGGACAGTGACACGCAGGAGGCTGTCGCAGACTGGCACTACTGGAATGGGCGCGGCAATCGATTGTGCTAACGGAAGTGTCGGTGGGTCCCGATGCTGCTTTCGTCGGCTACTCAGAGACGATTTTCCGGACACGGGCCTCGATTGCTTCGTCCCATTCGAAGCTATAGGCGAACTCTTCCCACCAGGACCCTGTTGGTCCCGCTGGCCACGCGGTCGGCCGTGAGAGGTCGTCAAAGAAGTCGGTCGAAAGTTCACTGAGATGTCCGTCAGCAGCGAGTTCAGCTACGGTTTCCGCTGCCGCGTGCTGGTCGGCATGGAACGTCTGCCGAAGAATCGCGCTTGCCCACGCCGTGCGATCATCCGTGACGGCGCTGTGGAGGGCATCGACGACCGATACGTCGGAGTGACCGATCGCCCAGCCGACGGTAGTCGATTCGTACCAGGCTTTCGTGTTTGGCGTGGCGTCGGCACACGCGAGCAGGTATTCAATCGCTGGAGTCGGGATGTCGGCGACAGTGCGTGTGAGTCGGCTTCGAATCACGTAGTGGGCGACAGCATTCCCCACGGCTGCGGCGGCCAGCGACACGTCACCGTCTTCTTGTGGGTCGTACGCGTCGATCAGGTCGGCAAGGAATGACCAGCCTTCCGTGAGCGCGACTGTATCGAGACCGGTGGCGGCGCGATCGTAGTAGTACTCTTCGAAGCGGGTGGCTGGGTCAGGATCGACGTCGTCGTCCCGGGCGGCCTGCTCGTAGCGTGCGATCAGCCGGTATGCGGCTCCGGGATCGCCGCGCATTGCCTCGCGGTACAGTTCATCTAGCTGCTGGCGAGCCTCGACTGGTGTGTCACCGTTCTCGTATCGGAAGTCGGGCTGTGTGGCTTCTCGGGGGGCGGGGAGCCGTTCGATGAGGCCGAATCGGTCGGATGCCATCTCGATCTCGTCGTCGAACTCGCGGTTCATCGCGGTGCCACCGGATGGAGTAGCTTCGAGCTGGCCGTCCGAGACGATGCGATCGCCATAGGGGAGCAAGACGCCCGAGACGAGTTGTGGTGGATCGACGCCCATTCGCTTGAACGACTCGTTGAGTGCGTTAACAGCAAAGAGCCGATGAGGCGATGTCATCTGCAAGAACTCAGCGTAGTCGGGCGTGAACCGACGAACGAGAAATCGGCCCTGTTCAAGCGCGCGCCAACTCGCAACCAGCTTCCGGTCTGCTCGGTTGAGGTCGGCTGGGTTCTCCCAGACAAACCCGTGGATGAGTTCCGGGGAGTCGCACAGCGCGTCACGAAGAGTGAGTACTTGTTGGGGGGAACTGTTGCGGACATCGGCTCCGTCGGTGACTCCATCGACCACGTCGAGTCGCTGGTTGGTGTACGCGAGCAACTCCGCGTGGCACTCGAACACCCGTTCAGCGTCGGCCTTCCGGATGTTAGTCATGCGTACGGGCTCTGATGCAGGCTGGTTCAAATCGCTTTCGCGCTATCAATGTGTCCTATTGACGACACCCTGATCGGGATTGTTGTGACTGTGTACCGGTAGCCGCCGACCCCGTATCGGTGGCATACCGAAATGACTCACAACAATCCATATGAATCTACTGCAGCGGAAAGCATTTGTACTGCTATCGCGTTAGAGATAACCAAGACTGCATCATGTCGATGACTGAATTGATGGATCCGACTGCTGCGAAGATCGTCTTAGCAGCGAAGCGTGGCGACTCTATCAATCGGGTTGCGGAGAAAATCGGCGTCTCATACTCCTGGGTATACGATTGGATCGAGCGATTACAAGAAGCAAAAATCATCGCTATTACTGATAACGGTATTCGAATCGTTGACCACCAGATGCGCCAGCAGTACGCCGAGATGGTGGCCGCCTTGTACGGCCGGGACAGTATCTCACAGGAGGATGCGTACGTAATCCCTCACTTCGCTGGGATGGAGTTCGCATACACGGAGATCGACGCCGCCTACGTCTGGACACACGGTGGGTATCAGGTCGCACGTAACCACGATGACTATCCCGTCTTTATCAACGTACATGATCAGGATGTCGTCCGTTGGATGGCATTCTTCGCCCAATTTGGTATCGATACCGCGATTGATGAGCGCCCCGCTGCCAGTGATATCGAGGGGACCGTCTACTATATCTTGTACCCAATCACGGGCAGTATCGACAGCGAGTGGGTTGACGGCAGCCCGGTCATCCCGTTGGAGGACGCAGTTGAGCAGATGATGGAAACCCGTGCTGCCTACGAACCGGCTTTGGCGATCATCGACGACGAGTACGACATGGATATCGATGCACACCATCACGATCAGATGATTGCAGATGGAGGGCCTGTCGGGGATGAGAATGGGTCTCAGTGAGCGCCGATCAGCACTCGTCGCCACCCATCGTGAGATTCAGGATGTAGGTCTCCCGTACGTCCTCGTCGGCGGGTGGGCGGTATCGGCGTTCCAAGCACGGTTCACGACCGATGTCGACATGGTGGTTCCCCAAACGTCGCTTGAGAACTACGATGCACTCCTCACGGAACGCAGCTACACAAAGGCCTTCGATGAAGACGTATCAAACATATACGAAGGACGTATCGTCCGATACGAAAAGCCTGTCGGCGAGAACACTGTCGAGTTCGATGCACTCGTTGACGCGTTGCGCTGCCGGCAGACGGATGCTGAGTGGTCGTACCGCTACCTCGAAGAACACAGTACCGTCGAATCACTCGACATTGCTGAGGATTTGTCGGCACAAATACCCGAGCCGGCGCTTCTTTTCGCTCTCAAACTCCACAGCGGTCGGTTGGCAGATGCCCGTGATCTTGTCGTGATCGGGGCGACTGCAGATTTCGACCGGATCGCGACGCACCTCCAGAGAGGGGATCAAGCCGCATTGGCTACGCAGATCGAGAACGTCTTGGACCGACTCGACAGTGATGGGTTCGAGGACTCGTTCAAAGGTGTCTTCCAGCAGGAAGGATTGCCAACTGAGGACATCGAGACACTGACTGGGTTTCTGACCACGCAGTTGGAGGAACTCTGAATGGAGAAACAATTACGTTCCTCGGGTGTGGTAGGTGCTACTATGCCGCAAGACAGTTGTCAGATCGATTCGGATCCAGAGTCGGAGATCATGACACTGGGGACGCTCCCGAAACCCGGCACCCGTTGCAGCGATGAGTGATTCTCCAGCGCAGTCCTCACTGTGTCTGAGTTGTGGCTTCGAAGCGATGCCGGATAACAGTGAGTGGAACTCCGTGGAAGCGCCTCCGCTTGGCGTCCTCACCCAATGTCCGGAGTGCGAAAGCACGAACATCACAAACCGGCAGTAAGTGCGCTCCGCAGAGTGCGTGGACTATTCGATGACACGCTCTCCAGTATCCTTGCCGACAGTCGTTCAGACATCGCACTACCTCATGGGTGCGTCTGCAACTCGGCGTTCGCCCCGCCGTCGCCAGCGACCGCGGTCGCACTACCTCATGGATGCGTCTGCAACACGAGTCGTTGCGCCGCCGCGAGCATGATGTAATCGTAGCAAGATCTTAGAGGTGTATCTGTAACTGCTCCGGCAAACCAAGGGTAATTCACTCCCACGATCAGTGCAAGACCTCTAGGGTTCATCTTGAATCAGCTGACCACACAAGCCCGTCGCAAATCGTCATCTCGTTGCAAAACCGCAAGGGTCCGTCTGAAACTTTCCGTGGTCCGTGCTTCTCGACGTAGCTACCCAGCTTGCAAGACCTCATAAGTACATCTGAAATACTTAGTGGAAATACGTGGGAGCATACCCGAGCATGTTCCAAGACCACAATGGGTTCGTCTTGAACAAGTCCCTCATAACGCGATACGGCTGATCAGCAATATATTGCAAAACCTCACTGGTGCGTCTGTAACCGTCGAACTCTAGTGTCCCAGTTGTCGCGGTGAAGTTTCAAGACCCAGTGGTGCATCTGTAACTAGCGAGTGCGGCCCCTGTCGTCCCAAGTACGACATTCCAAGACCTCAGGGGTTCATCTGGAACCAGCCACACGGCCAGTACACGCTCCACCAACAGTGATTTCAAAATCCTCGATGTTTCGTCTGAAACCACCAAGCGGGCGGGTGTCTCGGATCCAGCGATCTGATTTTCAAGCCTTCGAGCACGTCTGGAATCTGATTTGATGGGAACGTCATTCGGAACGATCGGGTCGTTGCAAAACCTCGCGGTGCATCTGGAACATGCGACGATACGGGACAGAGCCGTCGTGAGGTGCTATTTCAAGACCTCGTAGTGCGTCTGGAACGTGGATAGCGTGGAACCCGATTCCATACGGTGAGTTGTTTCAAGACTTTCAAGTACGTCTGGAATGGAAGTCAGTTCTCTTGCCACCAGCCTATAGCTTGGGGTTCCCTCCAGTGCCTGCTGCATTCCAAATCCGTCGCAAATTCATCGAGTCGAGAAAGAGGGCTACGAGAACACGATCGGATCCCCGTCGACGATCGCATACGGCGTCTCTCGGAGCTCGATCGGGCCACCGTTTCTGTCGTATGTGAGCGTCTGCGACCCATCCGCTTTCCGTCCACCCTCACCGTGTGTGGTCATGAACGCTGGCGAGCGTTCGGTCACGTACCTGGCGTCCGTTGCGGGAATCAAGTCCACCTCCTCTCCGGGGACTGCTGTCCGGACGGTAGCACGGCCTGTATGCGTGCTCACATCGAACCGGCCAATGAACTCGAACGTTGCCAGGTATTCACTGAGTCCGAGTGACAGTGTATATACTGATTTCCCGGCTGCGAACATCTCCTCCATCCGGTCCATCACTGTCTCATCGTCGAGCCCGACGTAGACCCGGTAGATGGGATCACAGAGGACCTCGAAGACGGTTTGCTGGCGGTGTCCGGTGATGTGTTTTCCTGGTCGGCCGCTCGTCGGTGAGGTGTTCGGTCCATCAGTCGTGAGTACATTGATCCCGACCGAAAGCCGCCGGAGTGAGGATTCTAGCGACACGGCCACGCTGCTGGTTTCACGGCTGAACAGCTCGTAGTACGAATCGCGCTCCATCCCGAGCATCCCTGCGAGCATTCCGGCAACCGTCGTCCGTGGAGGGATCCCGAACGTCTGTGCGGGTGAGGTCGTCGAGGGTTTGCGGAAATGGGCAAACTCGCCGCTGATCTCGAGGACAATACACTCTTCGGGGATGGCGTCTACCGTGCCCACACCGCTAGTAACCTGCTCCATTTCGTCCTCTGTGTCGTCAGATACTACCGAGGTCATGGAGGCAAGATCTGATCCATTGTTTCGTCACTCGACAGTGAACTCGACACGTTCGGTATCGAGCGCGTCGTGGGTCGCTTGTTCGAGATCGAACGCATCACCATCTTTGATGTCGCCGACGCGCACGCGGAGCCGGCGGCTCGCGCGTACGTGTGCGGTGTCGATATCGTCGGCGTGGGTCTCGAGAAGGTTGATGAACTCGGTGGCATCGACCAGCCCGTCGGTGATATCGCGCATCGCTCGTTCGTCCATTCCATCAGGTTCGAATGCAAACGAGCGATGAAGGTCGCCGATATGGTAGTCGTCGGTATCGTACTCGATGCGAACGAGGAGACGTGGCTCGTGGCCTTGTTTCGACGCAGAGTTTGTTTCGTTGCGGGTGCCGTGCCAGAGGCCGTCTTCGAGGAGTGCGACGTCTCGGGTGTCGAGGCCAGTTTCGGCGGCGTTGTGTTCGTTGATGACGCCATGAAATCGCATCAACGCGTAGTCGATCCGGTAGTCGGTGAACATGTTCCCCCCTTCGGAGCGATCACCCTCGTCGCTACTGGCGGCCACCACGGAGGTCTTGCCATGACTCGATTCATTGACTGGGTGCATCGACCGGCCGAAATTGAACTGGACGGGTCCCGTGTACGAGCGGTCGATCGGGGAGTCAAACGTCATGGTCTCGCCGAATAGGCGAACGTCGGTGGCGACCGCGAGGAACGCTTCTTCCTCGGTCATGTTCGGGCCGTCTTCGGCCATGAGCGGCTCCATCTCCTCCATCAACACCGCATAGCGATCGTCCTTGTCGTCGCGGCCTTCGTCACCGGAGGCTTTGATGAGAATCGTCTCGCCGTGCCGGTCGAGATAATCACGGATAACGCGCTTGAGCCGGACATCAGTAACGAGTGCTTCACCGGTGAAGTCGTCGACTCGCGGGCGGTTTTCTTCGGTCAACGGATTCCCGTTCGGGTTGGTATCGACCGCGTCGTAGAGAAACACGATCTCGCTGCGATTCTCGATGCTGTCAGTCCTCTCTGCGTCAGCAGTGGATTCTTGGTAGCTCATTGTTCTGCTCCGGTGGCTGGGTGACCTGGTTCACTATCTTCGTTCATTTCAGACCGCTCGTCTTCTATGGCAGGACCCGAGACAGGTTCCTCGTCCTCGGTTTCTGGAATGGTTTGGTCATCGCGATTTTCCTGGGCTCGCTGGCTGATGTTCGGGCCGACGTTCACGCCGAGGACGTAGTGATACCGAATTTCCTCGGCGGTGGCTTGCCAGCCGTTGGAATCGTTCTCCCCGGCGAGGACGGCTTCGTGGAACAGGCTTTCGGCGTCGGCCCATGGGACGCCGTAGCGGCCGGCCTGCTGGTTGTAGATTTTCGCTTTCTCCCAGATGTCGGTCTGCCACCGGGTGAGGATTTCAGCGGTCAGCTGATCGACGTTGCGTGATTGAACGAACGTCCGGCTGAGACCGCGGTAGGCTTGCCAGTTCGAGAGTTGAGCGGCTGCTGCGCCGAGGACGAACGCGGCAGTTCGTCCCGGTGAGTTCTCGATACTTGGATGGGCGGCGACAAACGTTCGGATGCCGTCGCCGAAGCTAGTGTACGAACTGTCGAGTGAGGTCATGGTCATGGCTGCCTCGTCAGTATCATTGTTCCCAGTCTGCGTGTCCCGTAGGATTCCCTGTTCTGACGCGAGACGTAAGAAGCCATACGTTGCCGCGAGGTGGAACCCGTCATACGGATAGTCAGTGTCCTCGTCGAGGCGGTCGCGGTAGCGCGCGTAGATTTCACGCATCAGCACTGCGATCACCTCACTGTAATTGACGGGTCCGTTCGTGAGCAAGCGCTCGGTGTACTCGACCCACGGGGTTTCGTCGCCGATGTACTGGTCACGGTGGTCGCTTCCTCGTGTCCCGGCGAGTAGCTGAAACACCCAGCTGCCGGAGAACAACTGCTGCTCGGTCGGTGGATCCGGCTTGGGGAGCAGCCCCTGCTCGAACACCGGGTCGTTCTCGTAGAGTTCTTCGAGAGCCGTTCGTAGGGCGACGACCTGACCGATACTCACGCCGTCGATCCACGCGACGCCATGTGTTTTGGTGGTTTCGCGGATGATATGGCTGAACGCGAGTCGGAGCACGTCGGGCTGGTCGGTCGTTTCGACCGCGTGTCGGTAGTTCTCCCACGCTGTCGAGAGGGGGCGCTGGCGTGCGGTATCGTTGTCCGTGTCGCCACCAGTGAGCTCGAAGCGTGCCTCACGAATCAATGCTTTCAGCTGGTCGGTCGCAGCCGGCATAGGAAGCGCGTATGGAATGACACGACACCGGATGCCCGGGACACCATAGTCTTGGGCTTCGAGAAACCGATCGGACGCGACCTCAATAGCGGTGATACACTCCATGCAGAGCGGGCGATTCCGCCAGGCTTCGGAACTGTTCACGTCAAGGAAGGGCCACTGCTGTTTCACCGCGTACTGCTCGCCCATCTTGGCTCCCAATCCAAAGCACTCGGTCTCTGTATCGCAGATACTACAGCGTGCGAACCCATAGCTGTCCTTCGCGGTGGATTTGGTGCGGACGTCCTCGGCCGCCCAGCGTTTCATGCCTTCGTTGTACGCGGTGAGTTCGCCGACGTAGCGCTCTTGGCCGTTCTCGGTGATCGAGAGGGTGAGTAACGCGCGATACTCGACGCGCTGGGCGATATTGTCGATGTCTTGCTTGACTTGCTCGTGTGTGGCCCCGATCGGTTCACAGAGAATACTCCGCACGCCGGCGATATCCGGATCGGAGAGTAACTCGTCGCCGAGGACGTCCTCATCGAACCACTCGAGGAGTGCGGAATAGCGCTCGTCGACGGGATTGTTCTGGGTGAGCCGTTTGGTGACACTGTTATCAGTCTTCCCCGACGAGGAGACGTAGCCGAACCTGGTGGCGGTTGCTTCCGGGTTGTTCTCTAGGTCGATCAGTTCTGTCCCGCGGTACTCCATCCGGTCGCCGATACGCTCGAAGCGCAGCACAACAACCGACTCGATGGCCTTGTTGGTCCCAGAGATCGGGCTGGCAGTGTAGTATGGTTGGTACTCGGTGGTGTACTCGTCGTCGATGATGGCTTCGCCGATGGTTCGGAGTGCGGCCTGCATCATGGTATCTCGTCACTTCCGTCGTTGACGTCCTCGCTCCGGTTCATAAAGCCGAAGCCAAGGGCGTTTAATTCACCGAGTCCGGCGTCGAGTGCGAGATTCAGCACCTTGCGATGATCGCCACTCTCGATTTCGTACTCGAAGGTCCACTCACCGCCGACAAACGTGACTGGCTCTGTGTCGAATCTAAGTGGCTTCACGACCTCACGATCGAACGAATACCCTGTGAAGTAGGGTGGGTCTGGTGGCTGTTCGTCGTAGGCGATGCGGTACTTCTGCTGGATGTTCCGGTTCAGTTGCTCGAAGAACAGGTCGGTGCCGTGTTCGGGTCGCCAGTAGGTTTTGTCATACTCGGTTTCGATACCGTGTTCGTCTGCTGTGTCCCTGTTGAATCGGGTGATGATGGGCGATCCAGTCGTGAGTGCGCCACGGTCACCAAGTGTGACGTCGATCGAAAACGCTCGCTCAACGTGGAACGGCATTTCGTGCAGGTTGAGCTCTGGGTTTTGACACAGACCGGTGGCGATCGTGGTCACGAGCGTATCATCGTCGCCTGCGATAATGAGGCGACGGGTGTCGCCCTCCTCACCATTTCGGGGTGGAATCGGCGGCGAATACGAGAAGAGTTTGATGTTATCGTTCTCATGGAGTCCGGCATACTCGGTTCCGTCGAGGCTGTTGTAGATGCGAGCCTGGAGGGAACGATTGTAGGTGTTGTCGTACTCGAAATCACGCCGAGCCGTCATCTCGACCATGGCCCTCATGTGAGTGGTGAAATGATGCCCAGAGCCGCCCGGTGGTGTCGTCTCGGCGGTTTCATCTTTGGTGAGTTATCCCAGTGTTGATTGCTCGAAGCGATCGGTCTATCGAACGACCACATCGATTTGTGGCGTTTCATTCGAGTGTTGTCTGCTTTGATTGACTCTCAGTACATTCCATGGAGGGATGCTGGTCTGGGTTCTGGCCACTCTACCTCCCCTTGTCTGAGAGGTGACTTAGTTCCGGGGGCAGTACTCCAGTCCGGACAGAGAGGGCGATTAGGGAAATTCCGCTGAGGTCACCGGAACGTGAAATTCGCCTTGACGTCCTCTCGGATTCCTGTATTACTCTACTGGTATTCAAATTGTGATTTACTCAGTCGTCTTGCAACGGGATGGGCTGCTACCGAGGAGTGATATCCTCTTGCGCTGAAACTCGCACTTGGAGCGCGTCGGCGGTGCTGGCAGGCACTGTACTCCGGGTGGCGACCGGAGACACCACCTCGACCGAGTTGGCGACACCCTGCCACCGAAATGTATCGTCCCGATGCGCTCGTCATGATAGTCCGTCATCTCTAGATTCGTCCACGTCCTCTATCAGACAGTACGAGTACTCTCGGGCCTCTGACTCCATATTGAACCGCATTGTCCGAGCTCTGCTTTTCAGTCGCTGGGGCTCGCTGACGGCCGATACGACCGACTGATCAGCTTTCACCTGCCCGATCTCCACGACGCGGGTATCCTCGAAGAGTTGGTTGATGACAGAGGTGCTTGCCTCCACCAAGTCGGTGTAGACCGTCTCCTTGTCACTGGTCATGGGTCTTCGATGTACTGTGCGTATATTCTTGCATATCTCTTATCGTCGGGGAGTAGATGTAACGGTGTCTCCATTCTCATCCCGGGTCTCAATCTCCCACGAGCCACAGTCTCGACAGACGGTTTCTCCTCGGATCACCCGTCGAACGGTTTTGCACATTTGCCTGCGCCCCCCGATGAGTCCACAGTTGGCGCAATAGAAGCGATAGCGAAGGTCGTCTTCATCGATGGCCGAATCAGTTCGCCACTCGGGTACCTCGTCAAGGGAGCCGCGCGGCCCCTCAACACGGAGTTCTCCGTCGCACTCCCCGCAGACCTGTGTCCCACGGATAGCGCGGCGGACGGCCACACTCCAGCGATGGCGTCCTCCAATGAAACCGCAGCCCTGCGTGCAGTAGAACTGATACTTGTAGTCCTCGGGCTGGGTCTCGTAGTGCGTACTACACCGTCCCGAGAGGGCTAACGGATCGACCCACTGGTTGAATGACCCACCGTGTCCTGGATCAACGCCGTCGGTCTGGTGCTGATAGCAGTGGACGAGTTCGTGTCGGATCGTTTGCTGCATCGCCGTAAAGCCCGCTCGTTCGTAGGTCTGCTCGGAGAGTCGAATCGTGCAGTGACCGTCTCCGTCGGAGGGGCACACGCCGTGCTGTCGTTTCATACGGGTGCTGGTTTCGAAGGTTACACAGTCGAGGTCGACAAGGGAGGGCGTCAAGGGCCACTCATCTCCGTCGATGACGGCGTTTGCGTACTGTCGCGCGCGCTCCGAGAGCTCGTGCGAATCACTGAGCTCGCCAGCCACTGCCATACGCCGCCTGAGGCGGTCAGGAAGCAAAGTAGCCTCGGTTGTATGCGTCTACCGGTCTGACAGCAACCGGACCAGCGGAGGAGTCTATGACGACCATTCTGCATCGAACAGGGTCTGCTGGCGCTACAGCCAGCGCTGCACAATACTAATAGTAACTGCGCGTATCGTCGCCGTGTATGGGGAGCGCCACCGACACCGACACCGCCCCCGATCTCGTCGCACAGGACGACGGTGATCCGGGCGATAGCGTGGTGATGTCTGCGAACAACGCCTCATCCAGTCATGACTTACGATACCACAATGTCGGATGCTTGCGTATCAACCAGATAGAACGAATCACACGAATAACGAGGGGGAGAGGCACAAGGACGGGGGCATGTACCCTGCAAAGACTGTCATCCGAGCGTCGACGGGGGTGTCTATCTTAGTGAGGGAGTCGCTGATCTCATCGAACAGGTGCGAACGCAGTTCGACAGCAACTGAACGACCACCCGCGGAAATCCTAAAACACGAGGACTGTTGATCAAGGATTGTGTGGCTCGACAATCTCAAGAACGGCTGGTACCTCGTACCGCCTGTTTCGTTGCTGACCGGTCGTCTCACGCAAGGTGTCGTCGTTCCATAGTCGCCGAACTGCCTGATTGACTGCTGGTTGTGACCGATCGAGCGCGTCAACGGCCTGTGGTTCAGTGAGGTACGGGTGTTCGATGATGAAATCAATGAGTTCGCGAATCACCGCACCCTGTCCACGATACTGTCCTCGATAGCGATCCCGAAGAGCGAGGAGTTCCCGGGCAACTGTGTAAGCTTCTCGGCCCTGTTCGGCGATCGCTTGGACGAAAAACGATACCCACTCAGTCCAGGCACCGTCTCGGCTCACAGCAAGAAGATTGTCGAGGTAGGCATCCCGATTCGCGTTGAAATACGATGATGGGTAGAGATAGGGGCCGGGAAGTAGCTCCCATTTGTAGAGTGCCAGCATCACGAGAAGACGACCGAGACGTCCGTTTCCATCTCGAAACGGATGGATCGTCTCGAACTGATAGTGAATGAGCGCCAGATCAACCAATGGCGCATATGTGGGCCCGGATCGGATATACTGGAGGAGACTGCGTAGTGCGTACGGGATACTGGCCGGCGGCGTCGGCACGAATCGCGCATCACTGAGTGGAGTTCCTCGTTCGTCAATCCCCACGAGGTCCTCACGGAACTCCCCAGGATTTTTTTGTTCGCCGCGGGCACCTCGCAGCAATATTTCGTGTAGCCGGCATAGCAAGTCCCGATCCAACTCGGCACCATCACGAAGGGCCTGAATTCCGACCGTTATCGCTTCAACGTAGTTTTGAGCCTCCGTGATGTCAGCTCGCTCAGTTGCGGTTCGTCCGGGCTCTTCGCCCGCTTCTCGTCGATAAATGTCCGAAAGCGTGAGCCGCGTCGTCGTCTCGATATTCGAGGAGTCAACAGCCTCGCGATGAATAAGTGGACTCAGAATGACTTCGGGAGAATCCAGCCACGTATCCAGATCAGAGAGCTGCCCCACAGCATACATCGCGTCTCCATTCTCATCAACCAGTTCGTGTGTCGCGTTGAGATCCGGTGGGAGTGGGTCCGGGCTAAAGGCGAAGATGCCATCGACTGTCTCGACTTCACCCGGGGAGTCCTCAACAAAACTTTCTGGCCTCATAGCTATCTACTACGTCGTCGAGAGCCAATATAGATAACGGAATTCTATTCTCGCTATACACAACCCTATATTTGCCACCCTACGATAGATCTGGTTGAGGAGTACTATTTTTACTCGTGCTTAGAGAGCTAAGCACGAGTAACCACGAACAGGAGGTTTGAAGAGTCGACTTCGAACGCGCACGGACGTCAGAAGGAACTCCAAGCTAAGGGTTCGGAGTCCCGGAGTTTCGTGCGTTGAGCCCGTATTCGACACCGTGTTGGACGGTACGAAGTCCTGACGCGATTGATCAGCAGATCCACGGAGTCGTTGTGCGAGGTCTTGTTGGGACGAGTCTGTTTCCATGTGGATATATCGTCTTTGCTCTATTGGAGATCACCGCAGCAAACATTTATAATAAAATTTCCCGAAGCGATATCGCCGGGTGTAGTATCGATCACCGTATTATAGTGCTTTCCGCCTCACACCCGACTTTGACCCCGTAATTCTCAGTATTTCGTTTACTGGCTGTCTTCCACTCCACTCAACCAGGAGGGTCATTAGTCGAGTCGTGGATGGGAGAGATATTCTAATTAATTCTATTGTCTTTTGCTCTCAATTCGCCTGATGAGTGAGTGCTTGGTGAGCTCCCCGTCGATCGCGTTGTGCTGGTGGGCCGTCACCTAGTCGTTGATCGACGTGTGAATGTGGACTGAATTACGCTACCCACCGTTAAGTAACACGCATATTGTCGTTACTGACGCCTTCGCGAAAAACTCTGGTCGAACAAGAAAGAGTTTGTAGGAATGGCTGTTGTACTGGGATAAGCCAATGAGTCAAACGCAAGCTCCCGAAGAACACGCCGAACTCAGTGTCGAGAACGTTGGCGGGATCGACACCACCGAGATCGCGCTCTCGCTAGGCGTCACTTCCCTCACTGGTCGAAACGCCACTAACCGGACGTCGCTTCTCCAAGCGTTGATGGCCACGCTCGGCTCCGAGCACGTCTCGCTCAAGGGTGACGCCGACCGCGGTGAGGTCGAACTCACTCTCGACGGCGAGACCTACACACGGACGCTCGAACGTCGCAACGGCACGGTGGTCTTCGACGGCGGCCCCCTACCTTGAGGACACTGAAGCCGCCGAGTTGTTCGGATTCCTGCTCGAATCCAACGAAGCGCGCCAGGCGGTCGCGCGCGACGACGACCTCCGCGAGGTCATCATGCGCCCCGTCGATACCGCTGCGATCCAGGCCGAGATCAAACAACTCGAAGCCGAGAAACGCGATCTCGACGACGAACTCGATCGGTTGGATTCCCTCGATTCGCGACTGCCCGAACTCGAAACCGAGAAGACACGCCTCGAAGACCAACTCGAGGACAAACGCGCCGAACTCAACGAAAAAGAGACCGAGATCGAAGACGCCGACGCGATGCGATCGACGACACCCTCGACAACCTCCGGGAACTCCGCCGCGACCGATCGTCGAAGCGTAACGAGATCGACGCCGAACTCGACGAGCGGACCGACCGGCGCGAGCGCGTCGACCACAAGCTCGACGAGGTCGACCGCGAGATCACCCAGCGCGAGGCGACGCTTGAGGAACTCACCGACGAGCGCAGTGCTCTGGAGGACGAGATCAACGAGCGTGAAGCGGAGGTCGAAGCGTTGGAGGGGCAAGATCAAAGCGAACTGCTTGATCGCCACAAGGAGGCCAACCAGCTCGAGTTCGAACTCGGCCGGCTCGAAACCGATCTGGAGGACGTCCGCGAGGAGATCACGAGCGTAGAAGAGGACCTTGCCGAACGCGACCGCCTGACCGAGCGTCGCGAGGAACTCCAGACCGAGCTAGCGGACCTGCGGACCCGGATCGAACAGCTCGAATCCGAGGCGGTCGAGGAATTCAACGACCACATGGAGACCATTCTCGGTGTGCTTGACTACGCCAACATCGAACGGATCTGGATCGAGCGCACCGAGCAAACAGTGCGGGAAGGGCGGCGGAAGGTCGAGCGCGGCGTGTTCGACCTCCACGTGATCCGGAGCACCGACGAGGGGACGACCTACGAAGACTCGATCGGCCACCTTTCGGAAAGCGAACGCGAGGTCACCGGCCTCGTCTTTGCGCTGGCTGGCTATCTGGTCCACGACCTCCACGAGTCACTGCCGTTCATCGTGATCGACTCGCTCGAAGCGCTCGACTCCGACCGGATCGCGGCGCTCGTCGAATATTTCAGCGAGTACGCCGCCGCGCTCGGCAACCAACACCATAGACTGGCAGAAATTTGAATGGACGGGAACTAAATGTGGCTAATATCACGTAGTATTTGGCGATGGTAAGATCATCTTTCAAAGTGTTCCTAGCCAACAAGGCTCTCAAAATAACACTGCTACAACTGTTACAGATCACGTGGCACATTGTTTGCTCCTGCTGAGCAATACTGGATAGTATAGTAGCAATAGCAAACTTTTAGTAGTAATATTGAAACTAATTCGAACAAAACAATGATTGATGCACTGAGCGATGACTAGCCAGCGATTAATTCTCTTAGCCAATAATACTGGATCTCGATCTGTTTTACTACACCAAATCCAAGTTGTACGAACTGATGGTTACGTATAGGTGGTGTTTAGCTCGACAACGTTGGCTATACGTTTGAGTTTCTCGGGGAGTTCTTCCTGAAACCATTCTCCTTCGAACCGACTTGCAGGGCCTGAGACGCTGATAGCACCCTCTACCGTGTCGTTGTTGTTTACGATAGGGACGGCGACACACCGGAGCCCTTTCAGGCGCGCCTCGTCGTCGAACGCAACACCCTCTTCGCGGATGCGTTCGAGTTCGGCAAAGAGGTCGTCTCTGTTCGTGATGGTATTTTCCGTCGCTGCTGGCATCCCGTGCTGGTCAAGTATCTCGTTCACACGGTCTTCCGGTAGGTGCGCGAGGATCGCGTTTCCCAGTGCAGTATTGTGTAAGTAAACGCGCTGGCCGATATACGAGTCGGTCATGACCGCGTTCTCTCCCTGTGCGCGATATACATATATCCCTTTACCGTGCTCTTCGACGAGAAGGTTTGCTAGTTCTCCAGTCTCGTCTGCGATTGCTCTCACTTCGTCCTTTGCGATATCGTATATTTGCTCACCGTGGCGTGCGGCCCCACCCAAACTGAGAAGGCGCAACCCAACGTGGTACGTATCATCTTTTTTCATGACGTACCCGTCCCGTTCGAGCGTAGTGAGGTAGTTGTGAATGCTGCTGTTCGACAAGTCGAACGCGTCGGTCAGATCGGTCACTGTTGCTCCGTTCCGTTGCTTGAGTGCTTCGAGTATTTCGAGAGTCGTCCGAGCTGTTTTCACCGTGGGTCGGGTCTGTTGCTTGGCCATACCACACACAATCCTGCAACCATAATAAATCTGTTCCAGACTTACTGAATGGGGATACAGTCAAAATCGATCGAGAGTGAGAGATACCGATTGGAACGGTTTATCCGATCCGAGAGTCTGAAAGGCCGTGCTACCACGATGTGATCGGGATTTCGCAGAGAGGGTGTTCCAGCGGTATTTCGATCGTTGATCCAGTGTAGTCTGACAGATAGAAGGCAACGATGATCTCGAGCGATCTGGTAGCCTCGGTGCCTGGAGAGTAATTCTCAGTTTCTCCGTTCAGCAGGTCTTGAACGTGATTGGCGGCGTTTGCGAACGACCGTTTGTAGTCGTCCTCCCAAGTCCATGCGCCATCGATACCGGGAAGCGCCCGCTCCACATGTTCTCCATCTTCGAACGACCAGTACCGCCACTCACCGTCGTCGTTGTTCATGTAGAGTTTCCCTTCGGTGCCGATGAAATTCAGCATCATCGACGAGATGTCACGTGGGATCGTACAGTCGACAGTAATGAATGCGCCCCCGTCCATGACGAGATGTCCACCACCACCCGAATCCGTGACCTCAGTTGCCGCGTCAAGCGAATCGATGGCCTCGTTCTCGCCGTTGATATATCCACTAACCTGTTCTGCACGAGCATCAAGTAGATATACCAGCGTATCCAGTACGTGTGTGGAGTTACGCATCAGTTCCATGCGGTACTGAGTACTCACTGACTTGACCTCACCCAGCAAATCCTGCTTGTGAATGAGATCGTGGAGACGCTGAAGCTTATCAGTAAACCTGAATGAATGGTTGATGACTAGTTCGGTTCCTGTCTCGTTACAGACCTCGACCATTTTCTCGGCAGCGCTCACTCGGGAGGCAATCGGTTTCTCACACCAGATCACGTCAGGGTCGGCGGCGGACTGTGCGGCGTCGATTACATGCTCGTGATGGAGATAAGACGGTGTGCAGACCGAGATGACGTCGAGGTCTTCTGCGGCAAGCATGGCGTCGTGCCCAACGTACTGACGATCCAGCGGGATATTCCATGCCTGACCGAACGTCTTGAGGTTCTGTTCATCGATATCGGCCACAGCAATGAGATCTATCTCGTCCGTATTAGCGTACCCGCCCGCGTGGCTTGCGTCGATCTTTTCTTTGCCAATGATTTCCTCGTCGTGCATACCGAGAATACCCATACCTGCGATACCGCCTGTCCCAACGACGCCTGCTTTGTATGTCATAGGTACATTCACCTGGTTTGTGGTGCCCGGCAGCCTCGTATCGTGTGGCACCGGATACACCGATGGTAGGATACGCTGTTACCGGACTTCGATACATCACTAACCACCCCCCACCCTAATAAATCTTGTAATGGGTGCTGTCCCTATCGATGCTTGTCACACTGTCCATTGTCGATTTGCTATCGTGTTGTTCGTCACTGGTGCAACGATGGTGCCGCAAACTGACCATCATCGAACCTGATTGGTGCTGGCTCCTCCACCACACGCAGGTCGTTTCGATCGCGCGCTTCCTCGACCAGCGCCGTCGACGCGTAGAGGCGGTGGAGGTGCATGGTGTCGGCCGCTCGGAGAACGCGAACGGTGTCGGGGTCGACGACACCGATGGTCGAGAGCGAGGCAACGAGGCCTGCACGGTCCGTTTCGACGACCGGCGGGAGTTTGACCCCCCGAATCGTGCTCGCGGTGAGTGCGTTGATCAGTGTCGTCGGTGCGTCTATCTCTGCGACGATGTTCTCGTGGATCATGTCGGCCGAACCGACTCCCATCGCGTTGCCGTGAGTCGTCTCGGTCAAGCCACGGGTGAATATGCGCTTGATCTCCGGCTCGTCGGGCGCTGGCTCGTTGATCGAGAACGGTCGTCGGCCGATAACATTCGTGTCCATACCCTGTCCGCTGATCTCCTTGCCCTGTCGATCGAAGACTACCACGTCGAGATCCCTGAACGGTAGCGTGGGCATGGAATCGTACGCCAGCTCCAGCAGTTCCTGCTCCCGATCGAGGAAACCACTCGGGGGAACTCCCTCGATGAGCGTCGTGTCGTCGCGCTGGTCTTCGACGATAGCGATACCGCCGACGACGGGAAGCGAGTCGAGCAATCGACCGGTGATCTCGGGTATCATCCGTCGAAACGACCAGTCGACGGCCCACTTGTGAGCGATCTGCGCCCCGCGCTGTTTTCCCATCCCGATGACGAGCATCTTCGAGAGCCCGCTCTCGACGGAGCCGTCGAAGTCCGTGTGTGGCTTGACACGATTTATCGGTACGATGGCGTCGGCTGCGGCGGCGTTGGCGTCGGCGACGACGGGAACGTCACGGTCGGGTGTACGGCCCACTTCGACGACGTCCATCCGGGATCGTATCTCGCAGTTGATTGCTGACTCCGTGATCCCGAGTTCGTTCAGCATCTCGCGCTGGCCCGTTCCCGTGGCACCGCCGTGGCTTCCCATCGCCGGGAAGACGAATGGTTGGTATCCAGTGTCGACGAGCACGCTCACGACGCCTGTGACTATTTCGTCGAGATTCGCGATGCCGCGACTACCGACGCCGAGTGCGACCTCACCTCCGGCGGGAACATCCGTCAACGAGAGGTCCTCGACGGCCCGTGCTGTTACCGTAGCGGTCCGTGTCGGGGGGATCGGATCGGTGTTCCAGACCTGTTCGATGACCCCGAGTTCCGGGAGGGACGGTTCACCGCACGCCTCGACGATGGTGTCTTCCGGTACTGAGAGGTAGTCGACTGCTTCCGTAGCGTTTTCTCGTTTCATACCACAGCGACTCACGCGTTCCGCAATAAGCGTGTTGCCGTTCGGCGTTGGCACCGTTGCTCGTGCCATATCAAGACTTAAGTCCGTAGTGGCTCTCGCAGGGTCTGATGCAATTCGTTCGCTATACGGATGGTACCGCTCCGACGTGGGGAGTGAAGGACAGTTCGACGATTCACGCGCTCTCCGGTGTTCCGGAGGGGGAACCGACTCTTGGAGAGATCTCGAATCGGACCTACCGTTCGAGAGTGACCACGCTCGTCGAGAGCGATACGCTGACGCAGGTCGGCGCCGACGAAGTGTCGCTGCTCGCGCCGGTTCCTCGCCCGGGGAAGATCGTTTGCTGCGGGCTCAACTACAGAGACCACGCCGACGAACAGGACGAGGAAATCCCCGACCAGCCGATGTTGTTCGGCAAGGCACCGACGGCGGTCACGAACCCCGGCGATCCGATCGTCCACCCTGACCCCGACAAGGAGGAGGTCGACTACGAGGTCGAACTCGGGGTCGTGATCGGTGAACGTGGGAAGGACCTCACTGAATCGGAAGCCTACGAACACGTTGCGGGTTACACGGTGGTCAACGACGTTAGTGGACGGACGGCCCAGAACGCCGACGGGCAGTTCTACCGCGGGAAGAGCTACGACACGTTCGCGCCGATGGGACCCACACTTGTTGCCGGTGCCGATTTCGACCCGAACAGCGTCGACGTCGAGCTGCGCGTCGATGGAGAGGTCAGACAGGCTTCGAGCACCGACCAGTTCATCTTCGACGTCGGGGAGCTCGTCGCCTACATCAGCCAGTCGATGACGCTCCGCGCGGGTGACGTCATCTCGACGGGGACACCTGGAGGTGTCGGCATCTTTCGTGACCCGGTCGAGGTTCTCGAACCCGGACAGACGACGGCAGCGGAGATAGAAGGAATTGGGTCCCTGACGAATCCGGTCGTCGACCGCTCATCCCGATACATCGTAACACAGCAGTTTCTNGAGGAGTCAGCTCAGGTCTTCCTTCCACCGCGTGAGCGATGCTTCGAGCGTCTCCGTCTCGCCCGCTTCGGCGAGACGGTGACGTGTGTTCATTGCGGAGATGACGCCGTCGTCAAACGCGGAACGACCGACAAGGACGCCCAACAGTACCGGTGCAAGCACTGTGAAACCTACTTCAGCGACCTCACGAAGACGATTTTCTGGCAGCATCGCTTTGGCCTCGAAGAGATGTTCTATATCGTCAAGGAGATGCGATCTGAGCCGACCGCTCAGATCGCTCGGGATCTCGACCGAGACTACGAAGCCGTCCTCAACTTCGTCCACAAAATCCAGGACGTCAGCGGTGATATCGACGAGTTCGACCTCTACGACGTGTGCGAAGCTGACGAGGTGTACGTCACGGCTGGTGAGAAAGGACTCGAAGACGAGGATGGAAATCCACGCAAGCGCGGACTCAAAAAAAGGGGCGCGGAACCTTCGCATCAGACAAACCGCCAGTCTTGACACTCGTCCGTCGAGATGACGGACGAGTTCGGTTCCTCGTCCGCGAGGACCTGCAAGATGCCGATGAGGACATCGCCGAGTATGGCGACGGAAGCGTCATTCTGTGCACCGACGGCTACACGATCTACGACGACATCGAGGACAAGGAGGGGGTGGACGGCCATCTGGCCGTCACCCACTCCGACACCTACGTGATCGGTGACGCCCACACAAACACGTGTGAGAACCGCCACAGCTTCCTNTTCGCCAGTGGCTGGCGAAGTTCAGAGGCGTCTCGAAGCACCACCTCCAGAAATACCTCGGCTTCCTCGGACTGAAACTCAACTCACCAAACGACTGGTTCGAGAAACTGCTGTGTTACGATGTATCGGGATGAGCGGTCGACGAATAACAGGAGATTTCGGTCCTTCTCTTCTGTCGGCAGTGTCTAGTTCAGCGAGCTTGAGAAGCGAGCAGGTCGTAGCGAGCACTGTCTATGAAACTCGGTGACCTGCTCAGAGAGACGTTGAACGTGGATTGTGATGAGGTTTGGGAGAACGAGCGCACCCCGACACCCGTCAGGGTGTTCGGGGTGCGGCTCCATTCGATGGGGCTGTCGCTGCGAGAGGTCGTCGCGGTGTTCGAGTGGCTCAACGTCGATCGTTCCCATGGAGCGATTTGGAACTGGACGCATACGCTCTCAGAGACCCAAGCTGACCCGCCGACGGCAGAGCCGTCGCGGGTCGCCGTCGATGAGAAGCAGATCATTGTTGACGGCGAGAAGAAGTGGCTCTACGCCGCGATAGACGCCGATTCGAAGTTGCTCTTGGAGGTCGACGTGTTCAGCCGACGCGGGACCGATCCCGCGTCGGCGTTCCTTCACCGACTCACCGAGAAACACAACGTCTCAGATACCGAGTTTCTCACCGACGCAGGTGGGTATCTCACAGCCTTAGCTCGTCTCGACCTCCACGGCGGACTTAACTACAGCGAACGGAACTTCATCGAGAAATGGTTCCAGACCGTGACGATGCGAATCGACCGCTTTCACTCGTTTTGGCGGGGGAGTCCAGCCAGCGCACGGCGCTGGCTGCGACGGTTCAGACACCACTATAACCACGATCGACCGCATCAAGCACTCAACGGACGAACACCAGCTGAGGAGGCTCTCAACTAGACAGCGCCCATCACTCCAATCTAATTTGGAGTTGCCAAATGAAAAACGCTGTTCGAACAGAATATCAGCAGTAGCATCGCAGAGATAGCTGAATCCCGGCAGTATCTCACTCCCGAGTCGAGAGATCTGTTTGGCAATACCAAAGGTATAATGTGAATTGTTTGTAATAAGGGGCAGCGGGTGAGCGGCGAACTCACTCCGCGAGGGTGTGGACATTCACCTCAGCGATGTTCGAGGCGCGGATGACCGCTTCCACGAGATTGTTCTGCACCGCCTCTGATTTCAGCCGACTCGTCGGACCGGAGACGGAGATGGCACCGAGCACATCGCCATCGCTGGTCGTGATGGGCACGCCGATGGCGCGGATGCCAATCATCTGCTCCTGGTCGTTGACTGAAAATCCCTGTTCGCGGACCTGTTCCAGTTCGTCGAACAACGCCTCGGGCGTCGTCATCGTGTGCGGCGTCCGCTCGATCATGCCGTGCCAGTCGAGGATCTCCTCGACGCGCTCGTCGTCAACCTGGGACAGTATCGCTTTCCCGACGGCCGTGCAGTGGTGGTGGGAGATTGGCTCCTCGCGCTTGCGCATGTGGTACTCCGTCCCGACAGCGTTCTCCCCGAACGTCTCGTACAGCGTCACGAGTCGGCCACCGTCCTCGACGACAAGGTGCGCACACTCGCTCGTCTCCTCCGCGAGCCTGTCGACTTCCTCTTCGGCGGCGCGGTAGATGCGGCTCTTGTTCCGGACGTGTTCACCGAGCGGTAACAGCAGCGGCCCGAGGCGGTACTCGTCACCCTCTTGGACGACGTAGCCGCGCTGTTTGAGAGTCACCAGGTGGGTGTGGATCGACCCCGGGGAGAGTGTGGCGTACTCCGCAATCTCGGAGACAGTAGCCCCGGTGACGTCACGGAGGTACTCCAGAATCTCGAAGGCGTTCTCCACCGATTTCACCGTTCGCATCTGGGTCTCTTTTGCCATGGTAGGACTTTCCACTCCCAGCCACTCATACGTTTTGGTATCACCAAACGAGAAGCGTTGGACAGCGAGGACGGCGTCTTCCCTACCGACACCGAAAACTTATACCGACATCGGTGCATCTGCCGAATCATGACGGCTAATAACAACCATCGGGGTCTCTACATCGACGGAACGTGGCACACCGACACCAACGACGACATTGAGAGCACTAACCCCGCCGACACCACCGAGGTTGTCGGTACTGTCTCGAAGGGCGACCACGACGCGGCCGTCGAAGCAATCGAGGCCGCGAACGCGGCGGAGGCGGAGTGGAGCGACCTGTCCGCTCACGACCGGGGCGCGTACCTCCGGGACGCCGCTGACGTTGTGGAGTCGCGGTTCGACGAACTCGTGACACTCGTCTCCCGGGAGATGGGGAAGACGGAGGGCGCGGCCCGCGGCGAACTCCAGCGCACCGTCGACCTCCTGAACTACTACGCGGAGGTCGCGCGGGACGCGGGCGGACACGCCCCGCCAAGCGCGAGCGACGACACGGTCACGTACACCGCTCGCGAGCCGTGGGGAACGGCCGCGATAATCACGCCGTGGAACTACCCCATCGCGATTCCGACGTGGAAAATCGCGCCGGCGCTCGTCGCCGGCAACGCCGTCGTGTTCAAGCCCGCCTCCCAGACGCCGACGATTGCCAGCGAACTCGTCGCAGCCTTCGACGAGGCCGGCCTCCCGGACGGCGTGCTGAACTTCGTCCCCGGGTCCGGCAGCGAGGTTGGTGACGAACTCACCACCAACGACGGCATCGACGTCATCTCGTTCACCGGGAGCTACGAGGTCGGCAGCACCGTCGAGCAGGCCGCCGCCGACGCCGGCAAGCGCGTGCAGTGCGAGATGGGCGGGAAGAACCCCCTTATTGTCGACGAGACGGCAGACCTCGACCTCGCCGTCGACCTCACCGTGCAGGGCGGCCTCAGCGGCCTCTCCGGGCAGGCCTGCACCGCGACGAGTCGCGTCCTCGTCTTCGAATCGGTCGCCGACGACTACCTCGACCGCCTCCTTGACCGCGTCGATTCCCTCGAAGTCGGCGACCCGCTAGACGGCGTCGACATGGGGCCGAAGTCCTCGGCGTCCGAGATGGAGAGCGACCTCGAGTACATCGAAATCGCGGAAGGTGAGGGCACGACCCTCGCCGCGGGCGGCGAGCGCCTCACTGGGGACGAATACGACGACGGCTACTTCGTCGAACCGACCGTCTTCACGGACGTCGACCCTGAGATGCGCATCGCCCAGGAGGAAGTGTTCGGCCCCGTAATTTCCGTCATCGAGGTGTCGGACTTCGAGGAAGCCGTCGCCGTCGCGAACGGCGTCGAGTACGGCCTCTCCGCGTCCATCTGCACGAACCGCCTCGACCACGCCAAGGAGTTCATCGGCGACGTCGAGACCGGCGTCGTGAAGGTCAACCAGACGACCACGGGCGTCGAGATGCAGATGCCCTTCGGCGGCCGCAAACACTCCAGCACGGAGACGTTCAAAGAACAGGGTCGGCAGGCCGTCGAATTCTACACGCACGAGAAGGCCGTCTACGTGATGCACTTCGCGGGCGAGTAGACCTAGCCGCCATCACAGCGCGGCACTGAACCGGACTGTTCTGTCCCTGCCCGTCCAGTCACGCTTCGAACGCCGTGTTGCTGAACCCGCCGTCGACGGTGAGCACTTCGCCGGTCGTGTACGACGCGGCGTCGCTCGCGAGGTAGATTGCCGCGCCGACTAGTTCCTCCGGCTGGCCCATCCGGCCGGGTTCGGTCTTCCGCTCGACCTCGCGGCGCCGGTCGGTCCCTTCGCCGTACGCCTCGGCGGTCTGTGGCGTCAGAATGAACCCCGGACGAATCGCGTTGACGCGCACCTCCGGGCCGAGTTCCTTCGCGGCGACCCGCGTGTACGCGTCCGTCCCGCCCTTCGCGGCCGAATACGCGCCGGTTTCCGGCATCGCGAGCGTTGCCCCCATCGAGGAGACGGTGACGACGCTGCCGTCGTCCATCGCTGGCGCGAACACCTGACACGCGCGGTGAACGCCGGACAGCTGGACGTCGAGGACGGTCGCCCAGTCGTTCTCGGAGACCGACGCGATGGGGTCGCGAGCGATGGCGCTCTGGGAGGTGACCAGGACGTCGACGCCGCCGAGTTCCTCGACGACCTGGTCCCGGAGCGCGACCAGGGACTCCCGGTCGGTCACGTCGCAGGGCTGGACGACGGTCTCGGCGCCCGCTGACTGGAGCTCCTCGGCTGTCTCCGCGACGGCAGACTCGGTCCGACTCGACGCGACGACGTCGGCGCCGTCGGCGGCGAACCCGACGGCGATCGCCCGCCCGATACCGCTGGTTCCGCCGATAACTACCGCTCGCTTCCCGTCGACAGTCACGTGATTCCGCGACTCGGCCATGCGGGCTACTCCCACCCACTGCCACTTATCTCGTTGGGTGGACGATGCGAGTTCCGGCCGTCGCTCCCCCAGCCGACGGAAAACGTTTTGTGCGTCTTCGGGCAACCTCTGAGGCAGTACATGCACGACGCCACCATCGTCGGCGGTGGGTGTATCGGGTGCGCCGTCGCCAAACACCTCCTCGAGCAGTCCTCGCTGGACGTCGCCGTCGTCGAGAAGGCGTACCACCTCGCGGAACACCAGAGCGGCCGGAACTCCGGCGTCCTCCACCCCGGGTTCAACTACGAGCCGGGGTCGCTGAAAGCGCAGTTCAGTACGGCGGGCACGCGCCGGCTCAAGGCCTACGCCAACGAGCACGACATCCCCCTCGACGAGTGCGGCGTGGTCGTCACCGCCCTCGACGACGCAGAGGAACGACGCCTCCACGACCTGCGCGAGCAGGCCGACGAGAACGGCGTCGAGACCGAATTCCTGGGCGACCGGGCGGCGATTCGGGACCACGAGCCGAACGCCATCGGGCAGGCGGCGATGTACTGCCCGGAGGCCGCCTCCATCGACTCCCAGGAGTACGTGTACGCGCTGGCGTCGGAGCTCAAAAACGCGGGCGTCGACTTCTACATGGGTCACCGCGTCGACGCCGTTCGGGACGACGGGTCGTCGTTCACCATCGAGACGAGCAACGGGACCCTCGAAACCAGATACCTCGTGAACGCGGCGGGCCTGCACGCCGACGAACTCGCCCACCAGCTCGGCGTCGGCCGCGGCTATCAAATCGTGCCGTTCCGCGGCGAGTACTACGAGCTCGTGCCCGAGCGGGCGTCGCTCGTCGAGTCGATGATCTACCCCGTTCCCGATCCCGACCTCCCGTTCCTGGGCGTCCACTACACGCGCCGGACCGACGGCAAGGTCATCGTCGGGCCGAACACCGTGCTCGCGTTCGGCCGCGAGGCCTACGACAACACGGACGTCTCGCCCCGAGAGCTCTACGACACGCTCACGTACCGGGGGTTCTGGCGGCTGATGGCGTCACGGGAGATGGCGGCCGTGGCGTGGGACGAACTCAACAAGTCCTACCGGAAGGAGAAGTTCGTCGAAGCGGCCCAGCGCCTGCTCCCGGGCGTCGAGAAACGCGATTTCGCGAGGAGCTACGCGGGCATCCGCGCCCAAGTCGTCTCCGAGGACGGCCGCCTGGTCAAGGAACCGGTGTTCGAGCACGGCAGTCGGTCGACGCACGTTCTCAACGCGGTTTCGCCCGGTCTGACGTGCTCGCTGCCGTTCGGCGACCACCTCGCCGGCGAAGTGCTGGAGAACTTCGAGTGAGGCGCCCGCCTACGGGTACTCGGGGAGCAGGTGGTCGCGGTACAGCCGGAGCTGTCGGTCGAGTTCGGCCGGGTCGGTCGCCAACGGATGCAGGATGACCTCGTCGAAGCGGTCGGCCTCGTAGGCCGAAAGCGTCGCCTTCACGTCGTCGACGGAGCCGGACAGCCAGCTCTCGCTCGCTTCCTCGACGGTGCGCGCTTCGCCGACGATGCCGCCGTAGACGTTCCGCTGCTTGCGCCGCGCCTCGACGCCGTCCGTGGTCGGTTCGAGGTGGAGGTACTGGAGCGCGACCTTGTCGACGGCGTCCGGGTCGCGGCCCGTCGACTCGAGGTAGTCGGCGAACGACGCCCACTCGGCGGCGAGCGTGTCCACGGACTGCGGCGGCGCGATCCAGCCGTCGGCGTGCTGGAGCCGGCGTTTCACCGACCGGAGGACGCGTCGTCCGTCGTCCGTGTCGACGCCGCCGCCCCCGGCCAGAATTCGCGGGGGCTGGCCGACGTTCGGTTCAGGTGAAAGTCCTCGACGTCGTAGAAGTCGCCGTCGAAGGTCACTCGGTCCTCCTCGAAGAGCCGTCGGATGAGTTCGATGCCCTCCAGGTAGCGCGCGGACCGCTCCTCCAGGGGGACGCCGGCGGCGTCGAACTCGGCTTCGACGTAGCCGGCGCCGAACCCGAGGGTGAGTCGCTGTCCCGAGAGGTACTGGAGCGTCGCCGCCCGCTTGGCGACCAGTACCGGGTTCCGGAGCGGCAACACGAGGATGCTCGTGCCGACGGGGATGGTGTCCGTTTCGCCGGCCACGACGGACAGCGTCGTCAGGGGGTCGTGCTGTGAGGTGGCGTAGTTGGGGTTCTCGCAGAGGTGTTCGATGAGGTACGCGCCCGCGAACTCGTACTCGTCGGCGAGCCGAGCGTACCGGCGGAAGCGGTCCGGTGGAACGGCGTGACTCTCGCTGGCGAACGACGGGAGCCCGATACTGAGTTGCACACGCCTACTTTGTCGTCAGTTACCAAATAACGTGAGGATGGTTCAGCGGTTCGGCGTGCGGGTTCAGAGGTTCGACGCGCCCGCACCGCCGTCGAGGGTGACCGTCTCGCCGTTGATGTACCCGGCCTGGGGCGAGGATAGGAACGCGACGGTCCGCCCGAGCTCCATCGGGCGGCCCATCCGGCCGACCGGAATCCCCGTCCGGTGGTCGTCGAGGCCGTCCTCGTAGTCCTCGTAGTCCCCGCGTTCGACGCCCTGTTCGATGACCTCCTCGACGCGGGCGGTCTCGTGGACGCCCGGGAGGACGGCGTTCGCGCGGACGTCGGGCGCCAGTTCGGTCGAGAGCGTCTTCTCGAGGCCGATGACGCTCATGCGCACGGAGTTCGAGAGCACGAGGCCGTCGATGGCTTCCTTCACGCTGCTGGAGGCGATGTTGACGATGGTGCCGCCGCCGTCCTGGAGGTGCTCGTTGGCCTCGTGGACGAGGCGGACGACGCTCATCACGAGTAACTCGTAGGCGTCGTACCAGTCGCCCTCCGTCTTCGCGAGGAACGGGCCGCTGGGCGGGCCGCCGGCGTTCGTCACGAGGTGGTCGACGGTGCCGAACTCCTCGACGGCTCGGTCGACGAGCGCAGCGATGGCCGACGGCTCGGTGAGGTCGCCCACCTGCCCGACGACGTCGCCCTCGGCGTCCTCGCGGACGTCCTCGACGGCCGCCTGGAGTCGGTCCTCGTCGCGGCTGTTCATCACGACGTTGGCGCCTTCCCGAGCGAGCGCCCGCGCGGACGCCTTCCCGAGACCGCTACTTGAGGCCGTAACGAGCGCTGCGTTACCCTGGAGTTGCAGGTCCATAGCTACCAATCCAGCGGGTGGCGTATAAATATTGACCCGACGAGACGGGCCACGACGAGAGAGGGTGTCGGACGGGCGCTACAGCGCGTTCCGATAAATCTGCAGCACGTCGGCCCGGTCGAGGTCGCGGGGGTTCCGGTCGATGTTGTGCTCGGAGTACTCGAAGGCGATGTCGGTGAACGCCTCCAGTTCCGCCTCGTCGAAGTCTCCGAGGTGGCCGATCGAGGTCGGGACGCCGACGTCCTCGGTGAGTTCGAGGACGGCGTCGACGCTCGCGTACGCCCGTTCGAGGGTCGACCCCTCGGCGTCAGCGCCGAGGCGGTCCGCGATGTCGGCGAAGCGCTCGGGCTCGGCGGGGACGTTGTACTCCATGACGTGCGGGAGCAACATTGCGTTCGCGCGGCCGTGGCCGACGCCGTACTCGGAGCCCAGCGGGTACGTCAGCGCGTGGACCGCGCCGAGCCCCGAGTTGACGAACGCCTGCCCGGCGACGGTGGCTGCGAGGCTCATCTGGTAGCGCGCCTCGTCGTTGTTCCGGCCCTGGAGGACTGCGCCGCGGAGGTTCGAGCCGACCATCTCGATGGCCTCGCGTGCGAGAATGTCCGAGTACGGCGTCCGCAGCGTCGAGACATAGCTCTCGACCGCGTGCGTGAGCGCGTCGAGGCCCGTCGCGGCGGCGACCGGTTTCGGGAGCATGCGCGTGAGTTCCGGGTCGACGACGGCGACGTCGGCGAACAGCGCCTCGTCGTAGACGACGCGCTTGACGCCCTCCTCGTCCGAGAACACGCCGATGTGCGTGACCTCGCTGCCGGTGCCGGCCGTCGTCGGAATGAGGACGAGCGGGCGACCAGCGCCCGGGGCGTTACCCATGCCGAGCGTGTCGGTGATTGGCACGTCGTAGTCGGCGAGCACCGACGCGAGTTTCGCCGTGTCGAGGACGCTCCCGCCGCCCGCACCGACCACGAGGTCGTGGCCGCCGTCCCGAAGTACGTCGGCGGCGTCCTCGACCATCGAGAGTTTCGGTTCGGGCTTGACGTCGGTGAACACGTCGACGGAGACGTCCGCGTCCTCCAGGGCGTCGACGACGGGGTCGGTCACGCCCACGTCGACGATGTTCTCGTCGGAGACGAGTAGCGCGCTGTCGAGGTCGTTGTCCGCGGCGAAGGCGGTCAGTTCCGACGTGGCGCCGAAGCCGTAGGAGATGCGGTCTGGGCTCTGGACGTCGTAGGTGCTGTTGCGAGCGGCTAACCCATCGAGCATGGTTCGGTAATCAGACTAACCGGAGATATAAGTTGCGGCACTCGGTAGCTCGTGACTGGCTACGAATACTATGACCGCTACTGACCCCGACGTCGTCGTGTTGCGAGGGACCGCCCACGGGATGGACAGCGAGCGCGCCGCCCAGCGGCTGCGCGAGCACTTCCCCGAGAAGGACGTCCGGCTCGCCGAGACGCCCGCCGAGGAGCGCGAACTCATCGAGTCCGCGCCCGTCGCGACCGGTCTCAGAATCGACCCGGAAGTGCTCTCGAAGGCGGACTCGCTGCGGCTGTTCGCCTCGGCTTCGGCGGGCGTCGGCCACCTCCCCCTGGAGGAACTCGCGGACCGCGACGTCGCCGTGACGAACGCCTCTGGCGTCCACGCGCCGAACATGGCCGAACACGTGCTCGGGAACATCCTCGTGTTCGCGCGGGATCTCCACGAGGGGTGGCGCCGCCAATCGAACAACGAGTGGCGGCACTTCCGCGGCGGCGAACTCAACGGGAGCACGGTCACCGTCGTCGGGATGGGCCCGATCGGCGAGCGCACGCTGGAGCTGCTCGCGCCCTTCGACGTCGAGCGCGTCGGCGTCCGGTACACGCCCGAGAAGGGCGGCCCGGCCGAGGAGGTCCTCGGCTACGACGACGACCTCCACGACGTGTTCGCTCGCTCGGAGTACGTCGTGCTGGCGTGCCCGCTCACCGACACCACCGAAGGGCTCCTCGACGAGCAGGTGTTCCGCACGCTCCCGCCGGAGGCCGTCGTCG
Organism: Halococcus salifodinae DSM 8989; assembly: GCF_000336935.1. Taxonomy (NCBI): domain Archaea; kingdom Methanobacteriati; phylum Methanobacteriota; class Halobacteria; order Halobacteriales; family Halococcaceae; genus Halococcus; species Halococcus salifodinae. The sequence continues at coordinate 65,654 of NZ_AOME01000028.1, forward strand.
TCAACGTCGCCCGGGGGCCGGTCGTGGAGACGGACGCGCTCGTCGCGGCGCTGCGCGGGAACAAGATTCGCGGCGCCGCCCTCGACGTCACCGACCCGGAGCCGCTGCCCGCCGACCACGCGCTCTGGGACCTCGAGAACGTCCTCGTCACGCCGCACAACTCCGGCGGCACCGACGAGTACTGGGAGCGCCACGCCGACATTCTCGCGGGCAACCTCGAGCGAATCGAGGAGACCGGTTCGTACGCAGGCCTCGAGAACCAGGTCGTGACGCCCGGCGAATAGCTACCCCGCCACTGGTTCGCACACCGCAACCTATTTTTCCGTCGTTCGTGATGCTCGTGGCATGGCAAAGTGGACCGAATCGAAACCGGACCCGGACTTCTCCCAGGTGCTCGCGCCAGACGGCACCGTCGACGGGGACGCGCCGGTCGACGAGGAGACGATGCTCCGGATGTACGAGACGATGAAGGTCTCCCGGCGCTACGACGAGAAGACCCTGAGTCTGCAGCGCCGCGGCGAGATCAGCATCCTCTCGCGGAGCTGGGGCGAGGAAGCTATCCCCGTCGGGAGCGCGGCCGCTCTCGAGGAAGGGGACTGGTGTTTCCCGACGTACCGCCAGACGCCGAGTAAGCTCTACTGGGGCGGCCCCCTCGACCGCTCGCTCGCTGGCCTGATGGGCCACGAGCCGGAGACCATCGAGGAGCACCTCCCGGTTCCCGACGAGGAAGCGTTGCCGGTGAACTTCTCGCCGGTCTACATCCCGCTGGCGTCGAACGTCACCAACGCGGTCGGCTCCGCGATGGCAGACAAATTCGAGGACGAGGACGCGGTGACGCTGTCCTACATCGGGGACGGCTCGTCCAGCCAGGGGGACTTCTACGAGGCGCTGAACTTCGCGGGCGTCTTCGACGCGCCCGCGGTCACCATCTGTCACAACAACCAGTGGGCGATTTCGGTGCCCGCTCACCGCCAGACCGCCGCGGAGACGTTCGCCCAGAAGGCGGAGGCGGCGGGGATTCCCCACGAGCGCGTCGACGGCAACGACGTGTTCGCAGTGTACGAGGCGACCAAGCGCGCCGTCGACCGCGCGCGAGCTGGCGAGGGGCCGACGCTCTTGGAGTGTGTCACGTACCGCGTCGACGACCACAACACCGCCGACGACGCGGGCGCGTACCGCGACGAGTCCCAGCAGGCGTTCTGGGCGGAACGAGACCCCGTCGACCGACTCGAAGCGTACCTCCGCTCGGCGGACCTCATCGACGATGCGGCTATCGAGGCCATCGAGGAAGACGCCGACGAGCGCGTCGAGGCGGCCGTCGACCGGGCGCGCGAGGTCCCCGCGGACGACCCGGCGCGCATCTTCGACAACCACCTGCAGTCGGAATCGTGGAACGAGCGCCACCAGCGCGAGGAACTGCGGGCGGAACAGCGTGGGGAGAACCCGTTCACGGACTTCACGGGTGAGGGGCTATGAGCGCCGAGTACCCGGACGGCGAGACGAGCGAAGTGAACCTCGTCACCGCCGTCCGCGACACGCTCGCACAGGAGCTGCGCCGCGACGAGTCGGTGCGCCTGCTCGGCTACGACATGGGACCCATCGGCGGCGTGTTCCGCGCCACTGAGGGCCTCTACGAGGAGTTCGGCGAGAACCGCGTCATCGACACGCCGCTCTCGGAGAACGGCATCCTCGGGACGGCCGCTGGGATGGCGATGCGCGGCCAGCGCGTCGTCCCCGAGATTCAGTTCCTCGGGTTCTTCTACCCCGCCTTCGGCCAATTCATGTACACCGTCTCGAAGATGCACGAGCGCACCGGCGGCGGATTCGAGATGCCGCTGACGGTGCGCGTCCCGTACGGCGGCGGCATCAAATCCAGCGAGTACCACTCCGAGTCCACGGAGAGCTTCTTTGTGCACACGCCGGGCGTGCGAGTTGTCTGCCCGAGCACGCCCGCGGAGACGAAGGGGCTGCTCGCCGCGAGCATCCGCAGCGACGACCCGGTGATGTTCCTCGAACCGAAGGCCGTCTACCGCGCCGGCACGCAGGAAGTTCCCGAGGACGACTACACGCTCCCGCTGGACGAATCCCGCACGGTACGAGAGGGGTCGGACATCACGGTGCTGTCGTGGGGCGCGAGGGTCCGACACGCGGAAGCGGCTGCCGATCAGGTAGACGCGGACGTCGAGATTCTCGACCTGCGGACGCTGTCGCCGCTCCCCGTTGAGGACGTTCTCGACTCCGTGAAGAAGACGGGTCGCTGCGTCATCTTCCACGAAGCGCGCCGAACGCTCGGCCTCGGCGCCGAGTTGTCCGCGCTCATCAACGAGTACGCCATCGACAGACTGCAGGCCCCAATCAAGCGCGCGACGGGCTACGACGTGCACTTCCCGAGCCACCAAACCGAAGAAGCCTACCTGCCGGACGAGCAGCGTGCGGCCGATGCCATCGAGGCGGTGATGTCGTATGAGTACTAGCTTCGAGTTTACCCTCCCAGACCTTGGCGAGGGCATCACGGAGGCGGAAATCGTCGAGTGGCTAGCCGACGCTAGCGACGATGTCGAGGAGGATCAACTACTCTGCAACGCGGAGACCGACAAGGCAGTGGTGGAAATTCCGGCGCCCTGTGATGGCTCCATCGAGGAGTTCCGCGCCGAGGAAGGCGAAACGGTCGCCGTCGGCGAGGTGTTCGTCGTCATCGAGACGGACGACCCGCCCGCAGGCAGTGGCGGGGAGGCTGCGAGCGAGGACGAAGCAGCGCAATCCTCAGCCAACGAGCCAGCAGACGATTCGGTCGCAAGTGCGGAGTCCGACACCACTGAGTCTGCGGACGGAGAAAAACTCGAATCCGCAACGGAGCGCGTCGAGCACGAATTGGACGACGGGTGCGAGGCGGAGGGGTGCACGGGCGACGAGCGCGTGTTCGCGGCGCCAAGCACGCGCCGGTACGCCCGCGAGCAGGGCGTCGACATCACCGCTGTCGAGGGCAGCGGGCCGAACAGCCGCGTGCTTCAGTCGGACATCGACGCCCACGCGGAGGCCGCCTTGGCGGGCGCTACCGCAGGCTCAGCGAGTACTGCCACCACTCACAGCACGGCCGGTAGCGCCGAAGCCGCGGACGAGCGCGTGACGCGCCGTGACCTACAGGGCATCGAGAAGCAGATGGCAGCGAACATGAGCGAGTCGTGGCGGACGATCCCGCACGTCACGTCCGTCTTCGACGCGGACGCGACGGAACTCGTCTCGCTGAAAGAGCGCCTCGACGAGAAACACGACGAGCACGTCACATACACCGCGATTTTGGTGAAGGCGGTGGTGCCGGCGCTCCAGTCCCACCCCGAGGTGAACGCGAGCGCTGACCTCGACGCGGAGACGGTCACCGAGAAGCACTACTACAACGTCGGTGTCGCCGTCGACAGCAACCACGGCCTCGTCGTACCGGTCATCCGGGACGTCGACCAGAAGTCCATCACAGAGGTCGCCGCGGGACTCGAATCACTCGTCGATGACGCGCAGAACCGCCAACTCGCCACTGATGATGTCGCAGACGGCACGTTCACGGTGACGAACACGGGCACCCACGGTGAGCACGGCGTGTTCGGCACGCCTATCATTAACCACCCGGAGGCCGCCATCATGGGCGTCAACCGCATCCGTGACGCGCCGGTCGCGATCGACGAAGACACGGTCGAGGTCCGGAAGCAAATCCGGCTGACGCTGTCCTACGACCACCGCATCGTCGACGGCGCGACCGCGGACCAGTTCATGGAAACGGTCATCGAGGGCATCGAGGATCCGGACGTCCTGTTCGGTCGGCTCTGAGCGGCGCAAGCTATTTTCTTCGCGCCCCGGTTGGTGGGCGTATGGCGGAATACACGTACGAAATCGAGTTGGAGCCACAGTACCGCGACCTCGACCCGAACGGCCACGTCAATCAGGCCGTGTACGCAGGCTACTGCGAGCAGGCCCGCACGAAGTACTGGGAGGAAATCATCGGGCAGCGCCACGACCGCGCCGAACTCGTGATGGTGCGAAGCGAGATGAAATTCTCCGCAGAGATACGCCTCGGAGAGACCGTTACGGTCCGCCAGCGAATCGACGCACTCGGGGACACGAGCATCCCCATCGACTACGAGGTGCTCGTGAACGGCGAGACGGCGGCCACCGGCTCAGTGGTGTTGTTGTCTTACGACCGCGATGTCCGCGAGCCAGTCACGATTCCCGACAAGTGGCGGACGACTATCGTCGAATACGAGGGGCACGAGATCTGAATGGTAGAAGGATCGAGACGGCGGTTACGCTCTGTTGAACCGTTCGGCGATGAACGGCGTGAACAGCGACAGCAACGCCAGCAGCAGAATCGCCAACGCGAGCGGGCTGGTGTAGAAGATGTCCAGTGATCCGTTCGAGAGCTGCAGCGACCGCCGGAGGTTTTCTTCAGCAATCGGGCCGAGAATTAACCCCAGCACAATTGGCGCTAGTGGATAATCCTCCATCCGCAACACGAACCCGATGAGGCCGGCGGCAATCATCGTCCAGACGTCGAGCGTGCTACCGTTCAACGCGAACGCACCGACGACACACAGCACGATGATTACCGGCCAGAGGTACTGTGGTGGGAAGTTGATGATCCGCACCCAGAGGTGCGCGCCGAGCAGCCCCGCGATGAGGATGCAGACGTAGACGAGGAAGAACCCGACGAAGATGGCGAACACGAGCCCCGTCTCGTCCTCGAAGAGGCCGGGGCCGGGGCGGATGCCGTGGACAAGCAGCGCGCCGATGAGGATGGCGGTCACGGAATCTCCGGGGATGCCGAGGGTGAGTGTCGGCACGAGGGCGCCGCCTGTGCTCGCGTTGTTCCCCGCTTCAGCGGCGGCGACGCCGCGGACGTTCCCCTCGCCGAACGACGGTTTCGCATTGCTTGCCCAGCGCTTGGCCTCATTGTACGTGACGAACGACGCGATGTCACCGCCTGCGCCGGGAAGCGCGCCGACGAACGTGCCGATGATGCTGGAACTGACCGTGATGTTCCGAATCTTCCTGAGATCGTCGAACGATGGCGCGATGTTCGACAGTTCCTGCTCGGCGTCAAGTTTGCTGATTCCCTCGCGGTAGCGGTTGAACGCCTCCGCGAGGCCGAACAGCCCAATCATCACGGCAATAAACTGAATGCCGGAGGTCAGCGCCGGCACGCCGAACGAAAACCGTGGGTAGCCCGTCGTCGGGTCAAGGCCGACGGTGGCGATGAGCATCCCGAGCAGGCCGGTTATCATGCCCTTCTTGATGGAGTCGCCGCTGACATTCGCGATAATCGTCAGCCCGAAGAACGCGAGTGCGAAGTACTCCGGCGACTGGAACTCCAGCGCGAACTGCGCGATTTGCGGGGAGATGAACGTGATGAGCAGGATGCTTGTCGCCCCGCCGACGAACGACGCGATGGTTGCGATGCCGATAGCTCGGCCCGCTTCCCCCTGCTGTGACAGCGGGAAGCCGTCGAAGATGGTCGCTGCCGCGCTAGGTGTGCCGGGCGTCCGAATCAGGATGGCGGGAATCGACCCGGCGAACAGCGCGCCGCCATAGATGCCAAGTAGGAGCATCATCCCCTCGGTGGGCTCCATCCCGAACGTGAACGAGACGAGGACGCCGACGGTCATCGTCGCGGTCATCCCAGGAATCGCGCCCATGACGAGGCCGATGAACACGCCGAACACGATGAGCGCAAGTGGCAGCGGCTGGAAGACGAGCGCCGCGCCCTCGGCAATACCTGCGAGGATGTTCATCGCGGCACCTCTGTGTATGGGAGGAAGGTCACGCGATTCCCACCCCGCCGACGAAGAGGCCGGGCAGCACCCGGCTAACTGGGAGCATCGCGCTTTCGGGGAGTGGGACACGCAGGAACTGCACGAAAACATAGTAGAGCGCGATGGCGACGCCGATAGACACTGGTAGCGACGTCCGGAACTCCTCGACGCCCGAGAAATGCATACTCACGAGAAGAAAGCCGACGGTGCCGGTGAGGAAACCGAGGTACGGCATCGTGAGTAGGTAGCCGACGATGAGCGTGGCGGCGATGCCGACCGTTTTCACGGCCGACCACGAGATTTCCTGCGTACGCGGTTCGTCCTTACGTATCACATTCACAAACTGGGCGAGTGCGAACACCGACATGAGGCCGACGATGACCCGCGGGAAGAACGCTGGTCCCGTCGCGCCGTATCCGCTCGGGAAGTCCATCGTGAGATAGAAGATGATGGCGGTCAGTAGGAAGATGAGCCCGCTTGCGACCTTGTCGATATGGCTGATTTTGAGTGTCATGTGGAATTGTGGGAACGATGATAGGCTCTTGAGGCGGGTCGACAACGCTAGACGTCGACGTTGTCGGTAATCTCGGCGAAGTTGTCGTAGGACTGCTGCATGAAATCGCCGAACTCTTCGGTGTCGCGGTGGACGAGCCCGAAGCCGCTTTCGTCCATGAACGATTGGAAGTTGTCGGACTGGTACACCTCGTAGTAGCCCTCGTACAGCTGGTCGATGATGTCGTCCGGCGTCCCGTTCGGGACGCCCAGTCCGCGCCACGCACCCATCGTGAAGTCGACGCCCTCATTCTGGAGAGTCGGGACGTCGGGCATGATGTCGACCTTCTCCTCGCCGAAGACGGCCAGTGTCTCGAGCGGGCCGTCTTCGACCTGCGAGAGCACCTCGGGGGCGCTGGACGTCGTGGCTTCGACTTCGCCGCTGACGACAGCTTGGGTCGCGGGCGCGCCGCCGTCGTAGCCGACGTGCTCGAGTTCGATGCCGGCTTCGAGCGCGAACCCGGCTGCCGAGAGGTGCCAGATGCCCCCCGGTCCGGAGTTCGAGACGCTGATCTCGCCGGGGTTGTCCGACGCGTAGTCAATGAACTCCTGGAGGGTGCCGTACGGGGCATCCTCATGGACGGTGAGCGCTGCCGGGTCGAAGTTGTACTGCATCACCGGTTTGACATCCTCGGGGCTCACGTCTGCGATGCCGAGGTGCGAGATAGTGGCGATCTCGACGGTGAGGACGCCGACCGTGTAGCCGTCGGGTTCTGCGTTCGCGATGGCGTTGAATCCAACGCTCCCGGTACCACCGGTCTGGTTCTCGACATACGCGGCGACGCCCCACGTGTTACTGAGGCCGCTTGCCAACTGTCGGCCTGTTTGGTCTGTCCCGCCGCCTTCGGCCCACGGGCAGATCATCTGGATGTCCTGGCTCGGGAACCCGCCGCTTCCGTTGCTCCCGCCACTTCCGTTGCTCCCGCCGCTTCCGTTGCTCCCGCCGCTTCCGTTGCTCCCGCNCGTTGCTCCCGCCGCTTCCGTTGCTCCCGCCACTTCCGTTGCTCCCGCCACTTCCGTTGCTCCCGCCACTTCCGTTGCTCCCGCCGCTTCCGTTGCTCCCGCCGCTTCCGTTGCTCCCGCCGCTTCCGTTGCTCCCGCCACTTCCGTTGCTCCCGCCACTTCCGTTGCTCCCGCCACTTCCGTTGCTCCCGCCACTTCCGTTGCTCCCGCCGCTTCCGGACAGGGAGGTACAGCCGGCGAGGCTGATCATGCTGATTGCGGACCCTGAACCCGCTACTTTCACGAAATCACGCCTATTTAGTATGGTATCATCCACCATACTGACCGATGATAGCCACTACAGTTAAGGTTTTCCATACTCGGCAGTGATAGTATGAAAGCCTGCTAATCCCTAGAGCATGGAACAGGGATGGGGTGGCAAAGGCTGACAACTAGGAGCCTGTCTAAGAAGTCCACCTCACCAGTCCTCCTGACGTCGGTTGAAGATACTGCTGCACGATTCGATAGACCGATTCGTCCGTCGGCAAAAAAGAGCGCTCATCCCGATACATCGTAACACAGCAGTTTCTCGAACCAGTCGTCTAGTGAGTTGAGTTTCAGTCCGAAGAAGCCGAGGTATTTCTGGAAGTGGTGCTTCGAGACGCCTCTGAACTTCGCCAGCCACTGGCGGAGGAAGAAGCCATGAAAATCCCGCACCTATGCCCCTGGGCGTGAACAAGAGAGACGGGAGCTAGTTGAGATCGTGCCATAGCTAGTGCGTCAAGCACGTAATGGAAGAATGGTCTGATCGTGATAAGAAGCGAAATCTTGTGCCATCGAGCACGAATACGAGGCTTTCCTGTTCACGCCACAGCCCCAGCGGAGACGCCAATCATGTTCAAGCGCGATTTGCGGCTTTGTCCAGAAGGAGATGTCTTCAGGAAGATCACACTGCTGGCGTCATTGTTCGAATTCTGTGTCTTCAACCCACTGGCGCGGAAGATACAGTTCGAGTCCGAGCGGCCATGTGAGGTGATCGGCGTTCCGGGCCACGCCCGGAACCGCCGAAACAAGATCGACCCCAACTTGACAGGAGGTGATTTTGCCGATCGAGCCAGCGTATTGTTGAGCGATGCCAGCACTCTGGTGGCCGTGTTTGAGGACATTGACATCGTCGACGATCAGCATCGCCTGAGGCGATGCGATTGTCTCTGGAATCTGGCGATTGAGATGGTTCTGAACAGCATCGTGTTCCACGGACTTTCGCTAATGAAGCGGCGGACCCTGTGTTCGTTTATCGCGAGTCGTTTCCCGATACCGCGAAGAGTCTTGTGAGTTCCCGACCGAATCAGGCCTTCAACATACGCTGGAGCAACGTTCCACGTGTTTGCTGCTCGTGACTATGTTGATCCATCGGAGCGCGTCGTTAGTGATTCAGGTAAGTTCTGGGCATGGGTGAGGAGAGAGTTCGCGTCTCTGAGTCTACAGACGGCGAATCAGCACTGACCTATGTGCAAAACTTCTCTTAGACACAGCTCTATTGAATCCACAGAGGGTAGTGGAATTCACGGTTTGAGAGCCAGTTCGAGGTTGTAGACCGCGGCGGTGAGCGTGATCTCACGGAACTGGCGATACCATGCCCGTGCTCGGACGGCGGAGCCGTACGAGCGCTTGATCACCGAGTTCACGGTCTCACAGATCGAGCGCTGGTTGTAGAGTTCGTCCTCGATCCGCGCGTTATGTGCGTGATCCATCCGTCTTCGGTTAAGCTGGAGAACCGCCACACAACTCGGCGTTCACCTCCTCAAGCAGTGTGAGTCGTGACGGTGCCGGTTGTCTGGCTTCCCGATACAGGATCTCACCGAGATTCGGCGGTGGATAGCCGTACCCAGCGGCGATCTCCTGCAGAATGAGCTGGGCGAGCGACCGGAAGGTCGCCGCCCAGCGTTCCGTCGGGAACACGCACTCCTCGCCCTGTTCTTCGGCATGATCCACGAACTCTCGAAGGATGGCTCTGCTGACTACCAGTGTCAGCAGAGCCGCCACCACCTGTATCTTCACGATATGAGCCTTCTCTGTCTCAAACTCATCCAGCGAATACCGCGATTTCAGTTCCCTGAACAGTAATTCTATCACCCACCGCGCTCGGTACAGCGTGGAAATCTCGTCGGGGCTAAACTTCTCGTGCGGTAAATTCGTGATGTACAACCGATAGCCGTCGTCGGCGTCCGTGACGAGGACGCCGACGACTCGGAACCGCTTGGTGTCCCATGACTGCACCCCATTGTACACTCGTCGCTGGAAGGTGACCTCAACTTCAACGTCGATGTGCTCCCGGTACAGATCCCCAACCACGTCGTAGATTCGCTTGTCCTCAAGCGGAATGGCCCGGCCGGGCCATTCCTGCAATTCTTCGGCCACCATTGGATTCGAACTCGCCTTGAGACGGCTCACGAAGAAGCCGTCGTTCTCGTCGATCAGCGCGAATCGACGGAACTTGAAAAAGCCTCGATCCAGGAGGAAGAGCCGCCCACACAGCCACGAACCTGTCTCGAATAACGTGCTCTCATGAGTGGTTTCGTCGGTGATCTCGGACGAGATAGAGCGTCAGCCCCGACTCGTCCGCATGAGTCGCTTTGAACTCCGGGAGAAACCGGCACAACCGCACGATTGTCACGTCAACAGCGATAACGTCGCGGAACTGCTCGAAGGCAGGAGCGAGGGTGTGAGGGACAGCGACCTCCTCGACCACGCCGTCGAGGAGGTCGCGCAGGAGCGTCGCCAACTCCTCGGTGAAGCGGTCGTAGAAACTGGACGGAACGAGCGTCTGGTCGGTTGCTGTCTCGTAGGCACGGCGATAGCCAGCGATGGAGCGGGCTTCGCCGCCGACGGCGAAGCCCACGACGAGCGTCCACACCAGCATCCTGACGTCGATTTTCCGGTCACGGACGACGACCCCGCGCTTGCGCGCGAGGTCGTCGATCATCTGTGAGGGAAACAGCGAAGTCAGGAGAGAACGGATCGCTTCCGAGGAGAGTTCGTCCATGTTATCCTCTCCTCATTACTACTGCCACAGGTAGCCGTCGGCTTGCGATTTAGCTCTTAACCGAAGACGGATGGTGCGTGATCGTACGGTGCGAAGACACGGTGTTTGATCAGCGGACGCACGTCTTTAGCACGCAACTCCTCGCGGAAGCTCATATCATCGTAGCCCTTGTCGGCGGCGAGACTGAGCAGGTCGCCCGCGTTCCGCAGGGCGACCTGCGGGCCAACGTTCGTTCCGTTGGGCAACTTCGCACTGCAATGGACGTCGATGACCGCGCCCTGCGCGGTATCGACGAGAAACGTCGCTTGTACGGTCTTTACATCTCGATCACACCGCTTGAGATAGTGGCTCGATGCTTCTCTGCGGTCGAAATAGGTGGCATCGATGGCGGCGTGACCGGACTGGTCGAGCAACTCCGACGAGAGTCGGAGCAGCTCTCGTCAGATGGTCATCGGTGCTCGATCGAGGGACCTGCACAGCGCAGACGGGCCAAGGAACTCGCCACGCTCGAGGACGAGCGCGGCTCGTATGCGTTCCATCTCCTCGGCCCAATCGAGGACTTCAGCGAGTGTCGCGTCCATATGTTCACGGAGAAAGTGCAAGACGGCGTGCTTCCAGCCGGCAACTCCGTTGCCGGTGGGATGGCTGATCTGCATCAGCGCTGCATCAGTAAGTTTTCGTGCGATCGAGACAGCCAGTTTGACGAAGCGGAAGAGGAGTCTTTGTGGAAAAGATTCTCTTCCGCTTCATCTCAATCGCTCTGACGACTCACCCCGACGCCGTCGTCGGATTCAATAGAGCCCTTAGACACTATGAACGCGCTCCGAAGGGGAGCGAGGAACCGTCGGATAGCGATTTTCGGAGTATGAGTTCTGTATGAAGTCTTATTCATGTATCCCTGTAGGTCGCGCGGAGAGATAGCGACGCCGCTCAACCGCAGAAGTACAGACAAGAGCGAGATCGTTAGTGTCCCGCAGACCAACACCCGAGTTGGATGGCCAAACCCCGCGAATGATTTATGTGACGATAGTGTGAATCGGAAGTATGCCAGTTATCGTTGCAGTCGATCGCTCAGACACTGTCGAGAATCTAGTCGCGGAAGCGGCGAAGCTGAGCGACCGATTCGACATCGAACTGCACGTCGTCCACGTTGCCGGCCAGTACGAGACGACCGAACGCGTGCGCCTTGAAGCCATTGACGGCTCTGCGGACCCCGTTGAGATGGACGACGAGGAGCGCGCCCGCACACACGCCGCGAGCGTCGCCAGCGCCGTCACGGACGACTACATGGCTGTCGGCCTCGTCGGCTACCCAGAGAACGAGATTCTCCGGCACGCCGAGGAGCACGACGCCGAGTACATCGTCATCAGCGGCCGAAAGCGCTCGCCCATCGGAAAGGCGCTGTTCGGAAGCACCGCGCAGGCCATTCTGCTGGAGGCCGACCGCCCAGTCGTGACGATTCCCCCGGACGAGAGCACTGACGAGGAGTGAACCCATACTTACTTGTGAACGTCCAACAATGACTAGCTGAACGCGCTCCGCGCGGTGACACCCATGAGAGCCATCGTCCAAACCGGAACGAGAGCAGTGGAGGTACAGCAGCGGGACTCACCGACGCCGGACGACGACGAGGTACTAATCGAGGTGCATAGCGCCGGCCTCTGCGGCAGCGATGCGCACGCGTACACGTACGAGGACGGGTACAAGTGGATTCCAATTCCGCGCATCATGGGCCACGAGTACGCCGGCACCGTCGTCGGGACCGGCAACGACGTCTCCAGCCTCTCAGTCGGCGACCATGTCGTCGAAGAGCCGATTCACAGCTGCGGCAGGTGCTTCCAGTGCAAGAACGGGCAGGCGAATGTCTGCCGGAACTTCTCTATCAGGGGGATGCACCGGGACGGCGCGTACGCCGAGTACGTCACCGTCGACGAGTCGTTCGTCCACTACGTCCCGGACTCCATCCCGCTAGAGCACGCCGCCATCACGGAGCCGGCGAGTATCGCGACGCGTGCGGTGTTCACACAGTCGTCGGTGACGCCCGGCGACAACGTCCTCGTCGAGGGCCCGGGGCCGATTGGCGTGCTGACTGCCGTCGTCGCTGACTCGATAGGCGCGAATGTCCTCGTGTCAGGGCTCAAGCCAGACACCCAGTACCGTCTCCCGTTACTGGATGACATTGGCATCGAGACAATCAACGTCGAGAACGAGCCCCCAGAGGACCGCCACGAGTCGTTCACCGACAGCATCGGCTTCGACACGGTGTTCGACACGACCGGCCACCACACGGGAGTCGAGATGGGCGTCGACCACGTCCGGAAGGGCGGCGAGGTGGTCGTCATCGGCCTCCCTGGGGCGCCCAGCGAACTGTTCGTGACACCCGTCGTCCGCGGCGAAATCACCATCGAGACGTCCTACGGCTCGAAGTGGCGGAACTTCGAGCAGGCTGTCCGGCTGATGGAGAACGACACTATCGATGTCGACGCCCTCGTCGACCGCTCGTACAGCGTCGACGACCCGACCGCCGCCTTCGAGGGATTCCTGAACGCCGAGACCTGCAAGCCCGTGTTCACGTTCGCCTGAAAAAAATATCCGTCAGTTCCGCCAGCGCGCGTACTCGCGGTCGATGATGCGGTGCTCGCGCTCGATGCCGTCGATTTTCGCGATGTCCTCGTCGTCGAGATCGAGGTCCTGCGCGGCGAGGTTGTCCCACATGTGCGCCTCGCTGGACGCCTTCGGGATGACCGCAACGTTGTCCTTCGAGAGCAGCCACGCCAGCGACACCTGCGCTGGCGACGCGTTGTGTTTCTCCGCGACCGCCTGAATCTCGGGGTGGTCGAAGACCTCTCCCTGCGCGAGCGGGCAGAACGCGACGATCCAGTGGTCGTGGCGGCGCGCGTACTCGCGGAGGTCCTCCTGCTGGAGGAGCGGGTGGCACTCTATCTGGTTCGCGACGATCGGTGCGTCCAGCACCTCGTGGGCGGTGTCCAGCGTCTCCGGTTCGAAGTTCGAGATGCCGACGTGCTCTATCTTCCCGTCGTCGTACAGTTCCTGGAACGCCCCGAGCGTGGTCTCGGGGTCGTAGGGGTCGGCCGGCCAATGGACGTACAGCAGGTTGACGTGGTCCGTGCGCAGTCGGTCGAGACAGCTGTCCACCATCGAGAGCACGTCCTCGCGCTCCGGCACTGGTGAGTCGGGGTGTGCGACCTTCGTCGCGAGGAACACGTCGTCTCGGTCCACGCTCGCGGCCTCGATTCCCGCGCCGACGTACTGCTCGTTGTCGTACGCCTCCGCGGTGTCGACGTGCCGGTAGCCCGCTTCGAGCGCAGTGCAGACGTTCTCCTTCCACTGGTCTTTGTCCGTGTTCGAGTAGGTGCCCAGCCCGATCCCAGGGATGCTAACAGGCATACTACCAGATGTGACGGTAGTTCGGTTAAGTCTAAGGGTGTGGGCGGCGCTCGGCGCCGTCAGTTGTACCGGGAGTCCGACTGCCACGGGTCGGGGTTCGGCCCGAGCGTCGCCTTCAGGTCGCTGGTCGCGTCGTCGAGGTCCGCCAGCAAATCCTCGGAGAGAGAGACGTCCGCAGCCGCCGCGTTCGCCCGCGCGTGCTCGGGTGAACTTGCGCCCGCGAGCACAGACGTAACCCTCGGCTGGTGGAGCGGCCACGCGAGCGCCACCTCCACCATGTCACGGTCGTACTCCTCACAGAGGTCTCTGATTCGTTCGATAGTCTCGAACGTCTCCCTCTCTGTACCTGTCTCGCTGTGGCGGGCTTCCAGACGGTCCCTGGAGAAGTGCCGCGTGCGCATCCGGCCGGTCGGGTATTCCTCGATTGCGTCGTACTCGCCGGTGAGCAGCCCCTGTGCGAGCGGGCTGTACGCCACGAGGTCGACGTTGCTCTCCCGGCAACCGCCGGCCACCTCGTGCTCGATGGCCCGCCAGAGGAGGTTGTACGGCACCTGGTTCGCCTCCACGCGGCCCGCCTCCAGCGTCGCTTTGAGGTCCGCCGGCCCCGTGTTTGAGACAGCCAGTACCCGAATCCGGCCCTCCTCCTGTAACTCTTTCAGCGCGCGCATCGTCTCCGAAATCGGAATTTCTGGGTTCTGGTAGTGGACGTAGTAGACATCGATGTAATCCGTGCTGAGCCTATCAAGGCTGGCCTCGCAGCTGGCCTTCAGGTCGTCGTACGCGAGGTTGTCCGGAGAGACCTTGCTCGCGACCACCACGTCGTCACGGTCAAGGCTGTCGAGGGTTTTTCCGAGCACTTCCTCGGAGTAGCCGTCGCCGTACGCTTCCGCCGTGTCGAAGAAGTTCACGCCCGCGTCGTGGGCAGCGTGTATGGTCTTGACAGCCTGATCCTCGTCGGTCTTCTCCCAGTCCGACCCGCCGCTGATGTTCCAGAGGCCAAGGCCGACGCGACTCACTTCGACGTCAGTGTTACCGAGGGTCTCGTACTGCATCGGTCACTACTTGTCAGGCGGAGGCTATCAAGTTAGGGGTTGGGGAGTAACATTGGCGGACTATAGCGGCTCCTCGCCGTCGATGATGCGCGCGGTGCGTGAGGCCAGCCCCGGGACACGCCCCCTCCATCGCAGGATGCATCGGGATGTCGGCGTTCCTCGTGAGGTAGCGCCGGTCGAACATTCCTCCGAGCGCGGCGAGCTTGTAAACGGCGAGGGCGCGGTAGAAGTGCTCGTGTTCGAACGCCAGCCCGTCTGTCCCTTCTTCCCAACGCACTACGAGATCGGTCCGCGTCGGGTAGCCCTCGCGCACCATGAACGGTGTGACGAACTCCAGAATTCCGAGGTCTGGGTCCTTGGGGTCCCGCCAGTAGCTCAGCATCCACCCGAGGCCTGCACGCGGGTCGCCAAGCGTCGCTATCTCCTATTCGAACACCGCGACGATTTCGCGCTCGTCGACCGGCAAAAACATCACGTTGTCGAGCTTTTGGCGTCGCTCCGGCTGTGCGAACCGCTCTGGCTTGTTATCGCGGAGCACGTCGACGCGCTCGCGCTCCATCACGTAGAAGTCTCTTCTGATGATGGAGTAGGCTTCGCAGGCCGCCACCGTCGTCGGCACCGGCACGTCCGTGTCATGGAGCGCGTCGACGACGCGGTACTCACGGAGCACGTTATGGGCCGTTTCCGCCGTCTCGCCCGGCAGCGGCCGCCGGACCATCAGCCGTCGGTCGCCCTACACCACTAACAGCGTCTCGTTGGAGTGCCCCTCCGCGTGTCGCTCGACGTCGAGCGTTGCTGCCTCGTCGGGTTCCTCGCGGAAGTACGCCGCGAGCGCGTCCTCGTCAACGAGGCGCTCGAAGTACTCTGAACTGTCTTTGCTCATAGCTTCCCGTTCACAACCACCGTCCGAATAACTATAGGTCGCGCTCACAGGCGATCATAGCCTAATATGCGTTCCCGGTGAATGTCCGGATATGAGGGATTTCGAAGATCTTACGGACCTGCTCTCGCTGAGTGGTCAGACCCCCATCGTCCCGCGCCAGCGGCCGCGAGGCCGCGCGTGCCGCCCGTGACGATGGCGTGCGGCTTGGACGCGTCTGGAAGTTCTCGTCTTCAGGAATCAGATCTTCTCCGCGAGCGTTTCCGCGATGTGCTCGCCGAACGGCAGCGACGACGTCAGCCCGGGAGAGACTGCGTTGAGGATGTGGACGGCGTTCTCGCGCTCGACGAACAGTGGGTCCTTCACGAGCTCGCCGTCGTCGCTGACGAGCTGCGCGCGGATACCTGCGTAACTCTGCTGGAGGTCCTCCGAGCGAATGTCCGGGACCAACCGCTGGGAAGCCTCCGTGAACTTCTCCTTCCGGTAGGACTTGTTGATTTCATCCCACGCGACCTTCACCATCAGCTTCGACGAGAGGAGTTTCCGGAATCCCTCATAGGTGAGTGTCTCGTAGAGGTCGCGGGGGTTGATGTCCGTGTTGTCGTACGCCTCCCGGCCGAACGCGAGCACGGCGTTCGGCCCGACAATGATCTTTCCGTCGGTGCGGCGCGTGTAGTGGACGCCGAGGAACGGGAGTTCGGGGTCCGGCGTCGGGTATATCATCGTCCGGCAAAGATCCGCGCTCTCAGGGCGGACCTCGTAGTACTCGCCGCGGAACGGCACCACCTGGTAGCGCTCGCCGACACCGACTTGGTGAGCGAGCTCGTCCGCGTGCAGGCCCGCCGCGTTCACGAGGTACATCGCTTCAAAGTGGCCGTTGGTCGTCGCGAGGTGGTAGCCGCCGGCCATCTTCTCTACGCGCGTGACCTCGTAGCCCGTGTAGAGGTCAACACCCGCATCCTGTACCTCTCTGGCGAGTTCGTAGACGTACTGCTGGGAGTCCACGGACGCAGCCTCCGGCGCGTACAGCGCAGCCTTCCCAGCCGCGTACGGCTCATGCTCGCGGATCTCGGTTTGCGAGTCGAGGAGTTCATACTCGACCCCGTTTGCTTCGGCCTGCCTGGCGAGGTCGTCGAGGCGCGCCTCCTCGCTGTCGTCTTGCGCCACCACGAGTACGCCGTGCTCGTCGCAGGGAATATCGTGTTCGGCGCAGTACTCCTTCATCCGGCTAGTGCCTTCGATGGCGAACCGCGCCTTCTTCGAGCCCTGTGGGTAGTTGAATCCCGGGTGGAGCACGCCCGAGTTTCGGCCGCTTTGATGGGCCGCGAGGTGGTGTTCCTTCTCCAAGACTGCGACGTCAAGGTCGGTCAGCTCGGAGAGGTGCTTCGCGACCGACAGCCCGACACAGCCGCCACCGACAATAGTGACGTCGTGGTACATCATCGTTGTGGCAGGGTTCCGGTGCCGACAGGTTATATGTGGTGCTCGGTGCAGTCCACCCCTCGTTGTTCCGACATTCTATGAGGTTTCTAACGATTTGGCTGAGGACGGGCCACCACTCGCGTAGCGGTTGCCATTCGGAACTAGTCGACATAACGGCTCTGTAGGATCGCTAGACGGAGCGGCTCTGATGAGGTTATCGTGGTAGAAAGCGAAGAGGCGGATTGTTGTGACATCGGAAATCCGCCTCTTCACCCGAGAATCGGTTGCGAAAGCTAAACAAGTTGGTCGCGTCGCAAAGTCCTCTAGACTTTGCCTCTGGTAGCCTCGACTGTGAGGTCACAGCTCATGGTTGTTTTGGTTGATCGGTTGAGGAGTTCGTCGAAGAATGTTCGGTAGTGGCCTGGATTGGCGTACTTCACGAGTCTAAGTTGGAGCAATGCTTCTAATCCGGCCTCTGTCCAGCTCATCCACTGGTTCTTGCAGCGCTTGGCAACTTCTCCCATCGCTCGTTCCACGGGGTTCGAGGTCCACGGCACCTCGAACCCCTCAAGAGCCTGCTCGGCGAACATCACTATCGACGGCAACCACCGCCGGAGATACCCCGCAGCCTTCCTCGAACCGAACTGTGAGAGTTGCCACGCTGTCTTCTCAATGCGCTTGGTCGTTCGCGCGATCCGTTCGCGGATCGCCGCGAACTCCTCTTCAGGTCGGTGCTTGGCAACCGAATTCTTCAGATGGAACACCTCGTCGATCACCTCTGTAACGATCTCGGTGCGCCGCTCCAAGGAGAACACGCCGTCATCCCAGAGATTGTAGCCTAGCGTCCGGCCGACGTGGACGAGGTCGAGCTGATGCTCGCGGGTTTCGTCGGTAAACGCCGTGACGATACTGTCATCAGCGTCACTGACGACCGCAGCGTCGTCAGTGACTGCATCGATATCGTCGAGAGCGGCTGCTGTCTCATCCCAGTCGGCGTTGATCGACAGATCCAGCAGAGACCGCGAGTCCCCGGCAGTATCCTCGCCAAGCGTTGCTTGAACGGAGTGGTATGAGCGGTCTTCGTCTTGGCTGTGACACTTCGTTCCGTCGGCGATGATAGCATCAGCGTCCGTTCCCGCAACACAGTCAGGAAGGAACTGCTTGAGTTTGCTGCCGTATTCTTTGGCACGGCGGTTGATGGTGTCTGGCGACGGCATCGAAACGAAGCCGTCGCCGTGATCGGCGGCATCTCGATAGCTGAGAGAAGTAGCGAGATCGACGCTCTTGGCCGCGATATCCTGTTGATAGCGATTCTGCCCGTCGAAGTCGATGACGTCTTCGACGGGCCGAAGATAGCTCGGTTCGTCGTGGCCAGCGGCTGTATCTTCGACGTAGTGGAGGTCGAACTCGTGTTCGCCGGCGGTTGTAACGGCTGTGCGGGGGTCGGTGCCGCGGCGCTGGAAACGCTGGTCACCGTTGCCGTGGGCGTATTTTTCGCCACAGAGCGCCTCGACGCGAGCCGCGTCGAGGCTCTCGACCAGTTCTTCGAGAAGTACCGATTCGATGTTCTGGTCGGTGACGAACTCGGCGAGTGCGGCGAGCGGTATGGTTTTGTCGTCGTCGATACTGAGTTCGAACCGCACGTTGATTTCAGCGTGCATGGGGTGGTCTCGGTTTGGTCACCAGAGACAACCCCTTCCTGAGGGGAGTCAGTTGCTACCGAGGTCTAGACCGCTTTGCGACACGACCAACAAGTTGTCGCTAACCCCGACGAACCCGCCGCCCCGTTCGGGGTCGGCGGGTTCGCCGAATGGGCGATGCTCACCCTCCATGCTCTGCGGATTGAACTCGGGAAATCTTACCGCCAAACAATCGATCTCCTCAGCGAGATGCCGGGCATTCTCGAAGAGATCGGTTTGACGCGGTTGCCGCACTACACAGCCCTCCGCGACTGGTTCGAGACCATCTCGATGGCTTGCTGGCGTGCGTTTCTCGGCGCGTCAGCCGAGAAACGCACTGGCCATGCTGCGGTCGATGCAACCGGCTTCGACCGCGATCAGCCCAGCCGCCACTACGTTCAGCGAGCGCACTACCGCGTCCGCTCGCTGAAGGTCACGACCCTCGTCGACGTCGAGACGCTCTACGTCACCGACGTTCACTGCACTACCACGAAGGAACACGACGCGAAGATCGGCCCGCAGGTCGCCCGGCGCAACGCCGGCGACCTGCTCAGTCTGGCTGCAGACAAAGGCTACGACGCGAAAGCTTTCCGGGACGAACTCCGCGAGAACGGAGTTCGTCCACTCATCAAGCATCGGCTGCACAACTCGCCCGATTACGCTCACAACGCCCGCATGGACTCGGACAGCTACAATCGCCGCTGGATGGTTGAAACGGCGTTTTCGGCGATCAAGCGCACGCTCGGCTCCGCCGTGCGTGCGCGGAGCTGGCATCTGGAGTTTCGAGAAATGATCCTGAAGTGTGCCGTCTACAACCTTCGTCGAACAGTTAGATATCCGTAGAGTCAATCGCTGTATGCCGGTTTCTGCTCGGCGGTGAGCTGAGTGAAAACGCCAAAATCAAGCCGCGTATAGCGGTCCTACAGAGCAGACGGTTCTATTGAATCCACCGACGGCGTAGGGATTGGAGCTAGAATCGCGCGTATTTCCGGCTGTGTTCAGCCACCCGCTGCGAAGATTCTGCAACTACCAGCAGGAGCAGAGATAGCCCCGGATTGATCCGCGAGCGAGGACCAAACCTATCCTCGCTCGCGGCATCGCTGGCGAAACCAGTTAGATGAATCCCCACGCCTTCTGGCGATGATCCCGCTTACCGCAATTTCTACCGTAATCGCTCATCTACCAGCAATATGTGTAGGTTTCCGATCTCCCTCTGCGGATTCAATAGAGCCGAGCAGACATAACTATTACCGGCCTTATTGAAGCCGCCGCCCGCTGGTGGTTCGATCCTGAGGGCACTGCTAGATTGAGGTTGAACTGAGCGGAGTTCTTCGAGGTAGTTGGAACCATGCTCGAAGAACTCCAGGTGGAGGTCACGAACTGCTCGGATGTACCGTCTTTGGACGCGGATCGGACAAGCACGCCAGCCTGGTTGATCAGGCTGGCGTGCGCTGCTCACGCCGCTGCAGCGTCGCTGGCGGAGTGCTGCGACCTCTGCAAGTGGTTCGGCGTCAGCCGAACCCGAGCCGCCATCCACCACTGGTACCAGTCTTACGCCGACCACTACGATCAGGACTTCACCGCCGAACCTGATCGCGTCGCCGTCGACGAGAAACAGATCCAGCTCGAAAACGAGCAGAAGGTCTGGCTCTACGCCGCTATCGACGTCGATTCGAAAGTCGTGCTCGGAGCACGACTTTCTCAGAACCGCGGAACCGAGCCTGCAACCATGTTCCTCCGCGAACTCAAAGAGGAACACCGCGTCGCCGACGCGGAGTTCCTCGTCGACGGCATGGGCTACCTGACGACGCTGGCCAAAACCGACCTTCTCGGCGATCTCAACTACTCCGAGCGCAACATCGTCGAGAAACTATTTCAGACCTACACCATGCGCGTCGGCCAATTCCACGAGACATGGAACGGCAGTCAGCTCAGCGCAGAGCGGTGGCTGACTGCCTACACCGCCTACTACAACCATCTCCGGAGCCACCAAGCGTTGGAGAATCAACCGCCGATCGAAGCACTCGAACGGGAGAGTTCAATCTAGCAGTGCCATCCTGAGATATCCCCGTTCAGGATTTCATCTTCCGATTTCTTCGAGGTGGAATCGAAACGATGTTGAGAACGAGTTCGTATATCATTCTGGGAACTGGTAAGTGCGGCCGGAACGTCCGAGTCGTAGCAATGCCTCTCACTGTCTCCGGCGACGATTGGGGAAGGCGGGCGGCAGCTACGTCGCTGCCCGACAGAGGTTATGCACGATACATTTGATGTATGTGTTTACCCCGACGCAACTTCGGGAACAGCCTAAGTTGGTGACATCATCTCGTTGTCCCGGGCAACCCGCCGGAGCTGTTCGTATGGATTCTGTCCCTGCTGGCTCCACGTCGTCAGCAGGGACAGCACGGTCTCATGAACGAACATCCCGCGCTCGTTGCGAAGCGTCCCGATGAGTTTGCGGAGAATCACCGGTTCACGTAGTGCGTTTTCGGCGGCATTGTTCGTCGGCGAGACAGCTGACTCGCCGACGAACGTCAGCCAGTGGTTGAGTTCACCTTCGATTTCTCGAGGAGTGTTGCCACTGGTTTGTTGCTCACTGAGCGGTCAACAAGGGTTTCAAGACTCGCTTGAGCGACGTTCTGCATCTGTGCTCGCTGATGCTCGGATGGGTCGGTCTCCAGCCAGAATGATCTGCGCAACGTTTGGATGGTACCAGAGTAGAGCTGTTTCTATGATGAGAAAACCGGACGACAGCAGCCAGCTTGCTGGGTCGTTCGCTGACCGACATTCAGTTCTTACGCAGACCACTCCGACTGGAGACCGACGTACATCTGCTTTAGCGTCTGGTGGATCGGTACGGCTTCTTCGTGATCGTCGGCTACGTATTAGCCTCTCGCAGAATGTGCGCCCAGCACCGCTGGAGGTTCTTGCTGAAGGCTGGATAGGCAGTCCAGCCGTCGCAGACGATGGTTCCGTCGAAATCCTCTTCGAGGATTTCTTCGGGAACGGCACTGCCTCGACTCTCACGGACGGCATACAGCGTATGCTGGTCGGTGCGGAACGTCCAGATCCAAATCTGTTCGCCGTCGAGCTTGTGCCCTGTTTCGTCGATGTGAACCACGTCAGCCTGCTGGATCTGAGCTCGGATTTGCTCGTATTCAAACCGAAAATCTTGTTTCCGGGTTTCGTCATGCCCCGGCTTGCCCCTGTACGTTATCGAAACTTCCGGCCGAGGGTATATTACTTACTGTGCACTAATATCGTACCCACCGTCCACGGTCAGTACCTGTCCGGTAGTGAACGATGCGGTGTCGCTCGTGAGGTGAATGACCGAACCGGCGATCTCCTCAGGGGCCGCGACACGGCCCATCGGTGTTCGTTCATCAACGGTCTCGCGGAACTCGGAACCGTCTTCGAGCTTCTCCCCTGCGAGCGGCGTCTTGACGAACCCTGGCGCGATGGCGTTGACGCGGATCTCCGGAGCAAGATCCGCGGCGGCGGCGCGGGTGAGTCCGTTGACGCCACTTTTCGCGGCGCAGTATGCGGGCCGCTCTTCACGCGCTTGTCCAGCAGACATTGAGGAAACGTTGACGATGCTTCCCTCTGTCATCGCCCGACCGAACACCTGGCACGCGTGAAACACACCAGTGAGACACACGTCGATGTCACGCTCCCACTCCTCCTCAGTCATCTCAACGACCGACGCCTGCGCGACCGAGCCGGCCGAGTTAACGAGGAGGTTAACCGATCCGAACGTGTCCTCGGCAACCTCGCAGAGTCGTTCGATCGACTCTCGGTTGCGAACGTCACAGGTGACTTCAGTTGTCGTCGCTCCCCGCTCCCGTAATTCCGCCGCCACGCTCTCGACCGAGTCTTCGGAACGGCTAGTCGCGATTACGTCCGCGCCCGTCTCGGCGAATGCGAGAGCGATCGCTCGTCCGATCCCGGTTGTCCCGCCGATGACGACCGCGGATCTGTCCTCAACGCCTACTGCTGGTGTCGCTTCACTGGTCATAGACATGGGTACATCCCGTAGTGGGTTCTTAGGTCTACTGGCGTAGGGTGACTCCATGAGAAACCCGCTAAAGGCTGGAGCGTGAAGTACGTCAAGGAGTCTCAAAGGTCGATCTATGACATGCGCAGTAGAGCGCGTGAGGGTGACTGACCATGGATGTGAAGGAACAGGAGAATTGGAATCGCAGCCGGCTGACCGCAGGTCAGCCGTGGCTGCAAGTCCGTAGCGATGTCTTTCCGCTTCACGCGTGGGCTGTTCGATCCCGCAGCGCGCGTGCTCGAACGGTTCGATTGGCTGAACGACTGGCAGCGCGAATACGGCACGGACGCCATCGACACCTACTGCATCTCGATGGCAGAAAAGCCGAGTCACGCGCTCGAAGTCCTGTTCCTCGCCGATCAGGCGGGCGCAGTCGAACTCCCTGAATATTGTGGAATCGACGTCGTGCCGCTGCTCGAAACCGAGGCCGCCCTCGACGGCGCGCGCGAGATCATGGGCACTCTGTTCGACAACGAGGCGTACGGCCAGGCGCTCGCCGCACGCGGCGACGTCCAGGAAGTGATGCTCGGGTATTCGGACTCCAACAAGGAGAACGGGTTTTTCGCCGCGAACTGGGACCTCTATCGCAACCAGCGCCGGCTCGCCGACATCGTCGACGATCACGACGTCGACCTCCGACTGTTCCACGGCCGCGGCGGCTCGATCTCACGGGGTGGTGGCCCGATGAACGAGGCGTTGCTCGCGCTGCCGAACGAGACCGTCAACGGCCAGGTCAAGTTCACCGAACAGGGCGAGGCGATCGCCGAGAAGTACGCCAATCCCCGCATTGCCGAACGCAACCTCGAACAGATGCTGAACGCCCAGATCCGCGCGCGGGCGCAAGCATTGGACCAACCCAAAGACGACGTACCCGCAGAGTGGCTCGCCGCGGCCGCGACGATCGCCGACGCGGCGCGGACGGCCTACCAGGATCTGCTCGACATGGACGGATTCGTGTCGTACTTCGAGCAAGCCACGCCGATCACCGTGATCGAGGAGCTCAACATGGGCTCGCGGCCGGCGTCGCGGTCGGGCGAGCGCACGGTCGAGGACCTCCGGGCGATCCCGTGGGTGTTCTCGTGGACTCAATCCAGGTGTATTCTGCCTGGGTGGTACGGTCTCGGGGCGGGGATCGAGGCCTACCTCGACGACGGTGGCTCGACGGAGACGCTCCAGGCGATGTACGACGACTGGGCCTTTTTCCGAACCACGATCGACAACGCCGCGCTCGCGCTCGCACGCACCGACATGGAGATCGCGAGCGAGTACGCCGCGGTCGCCGACGACGACCTCGAAGCACGCTTCTTCCCGGTGTTCGAGGCAGAGTACGAGCGGGCCGCCGACCTCGCCACGACCATCGGTGACCGCGACGATCTCGTAAAGCGTGGCTGGCTCCGCGAGAGCCTCGACCGTCGGAACCCCTACGTCGACCCGCTGAACGTGCTCCAGACCCATCTGCTGGACCGCGATCACCGGACCGAGACCGAAAAGCGCGCGCTGCGCCTGACGGTCAAGGGGATCGCCGCCGGCATGAAGAACACCGGGTAAGGAATGCGGCGGTGTTCAGATAAGGCTAAAAAGTGAGGTGCGGTAGGATTTCAGTGATCCATGCCATAATCCACCGGTCTCGACGCTTGCTTGGACGTGGACCGTCCACTCGTTCAGGGCTGCAGCTATTCAGTCGATACATTAAAAGATGGACTTTAGCGATATACATATTCTGGCACTCTCTGGTGTTCTGCCCATAAGTTCTTCAAGGTGAAGCACATACGTTGAAATGGCCGACTGCTTTCGGGGAATCCTCGTCTGTCATGGTCCACCTTGCAGACGAGTTTCTCAGTCGGCCTTGACTCAGGGATCGGTTATATTGATCTGTTACGTACAACTATTTACGAAAGTTAGATTGCCGATATCGATTTCAAACTCAGTCGTGCATGAGCACTCTACCTGCCCGAGTTCAGAGAGTACATCATTCTTGGTTGGTGCTGGACCCACCCTGC
>NZ_AOME01000029.1 GCF_000336935.1 Halococcus salifodinae DSM 8989
CGTCGACTCTCTCGGGCGCGGTGAGTAGCGTCGATGAGTCGATCCCGGAGGTGGGGTGTAAGCTGCTCGCTGGTGAGTACCGCGGCAGCAACCTCGGGGCTGAACTCCCCAGTGAGACTCTCGGGAAGTGAGTCATCGTACTCCTCATCGTAGTGAGGCACGCCCATGACGGTGTCACGGTATGCGTCACGAACACGCGCGAGTGGGGATTTGGCGCGTGCTGCTGTCTCGGGAGCAACCAGTGTTTGTGCGGGTGCCTGCTGGGCATGGTCTGGGTGCAGATCGACCGATGAGACCTCGAATTCGGAGACACAGTCGGCGAATCTGGCGAATGCATCGCGTTCAGTGATAGTGCGCTCGTGGTCAGTTTCGACGACTGCTATTGCGGACCGCACATGGGTCGGGGCGAAGCGTGTCGCCATTATTTCGGTGTACGCGAAGTGGTCTTATAGGTCTGTTCGCCGTAGGACATTCTCCGGAAGAGACGCCGCCGCTACGGATGCGATCTCGGGGATCGTCGTTGAACCGGGTGAATCTGTCGAAGAAGGGGAGCTCGGGACGTCAGCGTACGTGGTGGAGCTGTTTCGATACGCTGCGCCCGGGATGCTAGAGAAACCGGCCTTGAATGGCGAAGGTGACGAGAAATTCCCGTCCGACTGAAACGACCTTTTCACGGAGCGTCGAGACGCGAGTGGGCGAGGGTGGCCGAGTCTGGCCAAAGGCGGTGGACTTAAGATCCGCTCTCGGAGGAGTTCGCGGGTTCAAATCCTGCCCCTCGCATTTCTCTCAGAAGAATGATTTCGCTGACCGGCGCTGAGTGGAGTGCTCACGTTTCAGGGGGCTATCCGCTACTCGGAATTCTCTATCGAAACCAATGCCTGAGGCTGCTGAGCGCCGAAACTGCTCTGATACACGGAACCAAACTGCTACATTATTGTTCAGCAATAGGTTGTGGGATGTAGAGTTGTGAACGCGGGTCGTGTGGATTGACTTGCTCGGTGACGAGATTTGCGTCGGTGAGTTTGTTGAGTGCGTATCGTGCGGTTCGTGGCGGGAGAAGTGTTTCCTCGTGTATCTCCTGGGTGGTGAGTGGGTGGTCGTTTTCCAGAGCACGGTACACAAGCTTGGCGCTGGGTGAAAGACTCATCAACCGGTCGAAGCGCTGTTGTTCAACTGACTCGGAGAACGCGGTCACTGGCAGTGGGCATACCGGCTAAACGTCATCGTGCAACCATGGTAAATCTTTCCATATCACGGATCGTTTTCCCTCGAGCTTTAGGGCGGTTGTTCAGGTCGATAGAGAAGTATTGAGATTCAATAATTTGTATACTTCAAGGGAAAATGGGTATTGCAGAGATTCCATAGTACAGCGAGCGATATCTCGTCTAGCAGAAGAATCTCTGAGAAGTACCATTATAAACGTTTGTTTCTTCATATTTGTTGGTGGAATTCAAATCGTTCAAGTATCTGGCAGAGACGTTCCGAAGGGGTATGTGTTTAGCGGAGCAGTCGAATCGAAATCGTAGCTCTCAGGGAAGAGCAGGACGAACGGCCGCTAATCGTGCTTTCCGGGCCTGACGGATCGCCGGGTCGTTCGACCTCGGCGATCCGTTCTGTGGGTCGGACGATCCTTCCTCAGCGAGATCTCACTCTTCTCGCTGAGAACGCGTTTCTTCGTCAGCAAAACGCTGCCCAGAACGAACGAATCGAAGAGCTTGAAAACCGCCTCAAGCGATACGAAAACGCCCACACACCGTCCAGCGAACAGGGTGGTGCTGGACAGTCGCCACAGAATGAGGAGTCGGAACAAGACGAGGAAAACGACGAAGCTGGCGGCGACTCCGACGCCGCCAGCGATTCCTCGTCCGGACCTGGACGCAACCCCGGCCACGAGGGAACGACTCGACCACCACCCGACCCGGACAGGACCGTCCGGGTCGGGGAGGCGTACTGTCCCGATTGCGACCGTGTTCTCACCGATCCCGATGAATACGTCTCCCGCGTCATCGTCGATATTCCGCTTCCCATTCCGACCGAGGTCACGAAATACGAGCTCGGAAAGCAGGAGTGTTCCTGCGGCAACGAGGTCGTTGCCGAACACCCAGACTGTCCGGAGACCGGGCGGTTTGGGCCACACCTGCTGGCCCAAACCGCCCTCCTCCGCTATCACGGACGGCTTCCGCACCGGAAGCAGGCCGAACTGTTCGACTGGCATCTTGACCATCCGGTCTCACCGGCAACGATCTACAACATGACCGAGCGGGTCGCAGACCGGCTGCGACCCGCGTACGAAGACGTTCGAGCCAGCGTCCGTGACAGCGACGTGATCTACTGCGACGAAACCGGCTTTCCGGTTGACGGCGACCAGCACTGGGTTTGGACGTTCGTGACCGACGAGGACGTTTTCTATACGGTCGACGAAAGCCGCGGGAGTCAGGTGCTGGAGGACGTCCTCGGCGACGAACTCGCCGAGGACGCCACCCTGAGTTGCGACGGCTGGTCGGCGTATCCAAGCTATCACGGCAAACTCCAGCGGTGCTGGGCGCACCTTCTACGAGAGGCGAAGTACGTAGCTGAACGGCACGAGGAGGCTGAGCCGATCTCGGAGGTGCTACACGACCTCCACGAGGATTTGACCGCGTTCGACGAAGAAGACCCGCCCGCCTCCGCCCGCGAGCGGAGGCGGGCGCAAGCCTCACTCTGTTTGGAGGAGTTGATCAGAACGGACTACGAGGCCGAGGAAGTCACGCAGTTAGCCGAGAAGATCAGGAACGGGCTGGGCTGTTGGCTGACGTTCGTGACTGAGCCAGACGTTGATTCGACGAACAACCGCGCAGAGCGGGCTCTACGCGAGCAGGTAGTGATGCGGAAGATCTTCGGCGGACTCCGGTCGGAAACCGGAGTCCGCATCCATGAGACACTCTCGACGATGGTAACGACGTGGGAGCGCCAAGGACTCGATCCGCCGGATCAACTGACGTCGATGCTCGGAGGAGAGCAACCAGAATCACGTGCAGAGGCATCTACGAACGGACCNCCGCCGGATCAACTGACGTCGATGCTCGGAGGAGAGCAACCAGAATCACGTGCAGAGGCATCTACGAACGGACCGCGCTAAACACATACCCGAAGGGTATCCAGACCTATCGGTGGCCGAATCATTCCTGAGTAGAGCGTAGACCACATCTAGCCTATCGTCTCTGAATGACTTTCCAGTTATTCTCGAGACACCGTTTCCGATTAACCACTGACCGTGACTCGAATCCACTTCTCGCTCTCACTCTTTCTCGACCCCGCCGACGTCAAGCAATTGATTACTATTTCTCGGCTCTGTATTGCGTTTGGCCTCGTTAACTGGGGCCTCCTCTTCCTGAAGAGGGTACTCTGCCTTCTAATCTATGGAACCATCCGAGAGCCCCAGAGGCGCAAACGCTCTGTGAGATGGAGCCCCTATTGACGGATAGTTGGATCTGTAGAAGCGCTCAGGATGTATCGGCGCGCACGAATGTCACGGGACAGGGTGCGGAAAGCATCACTTCCTGAGCAGTGGAGCCGAAGACTGCCTTACCGGCGGGCGAACGCTGCCGGCCGCCGACGATAACAAGGTCGGCAGCGGCTTTTTCAGCCAGGCTTACGATGCTGTCGCCGTGGCCGCCGACCGCACCGCTGACAGCATGTTTGACGCCGGCCTCGTCAAGCTGACCAATGAGCTCACGGATCGTGGCGTGTCGGCTCGCTACATCGTCCGGTGACACTTCTCCACTCGTCGTGTCGAACCCAAGTCGATTGAGGGATTCGACATATTCATCGTCAGTAAAAACGTGGCCAAGCACGACGGTTGCGTCCGACGGCCCAGTGATGTCAATCGTCTCTTCAGCCAGTCGATCGATTCGATCAGCGTCACCTGGCCCGACCGCTAAGAGGACAGTCCCTAATGCCATGG
Organism: Halococcus salifodinae DSM 8989; assembly: GCF_000336935.1. NCBI lineage: Archaea > Methanobacteriati > Methanobacteriota > Halobacteria > Halobacteriales > Halococcaceae > Halococcus > Halococcus salifodinae. The sequence goes on from NZ_AOME01000029.1 coordinate 3,944, forward strand.
TCACACTTCCGTCTGTCCCCATATAATACTCCGGGCTATAATCCTGGACTCTTCCGAGTGACGAGACCACTCATTTGCCCTCTCCAATCGTTTCATCCGCAAGCGAGTCGTCGAAACAGCCTTCGCGCGAGCGCTGGCGCTCGCGCACTCGTCTTCCCGCTCCGTGGCGTGGACTATTGGATCACTGACGACCACGACTCCTACAACGACATCATGCCAGATCGAGTGAAGTGTCTGGTTCACACGCTCAGGACACGCGCTCGTCGCCGCGAGCGCGTGTCCGAACTGCATGAAGCAGGCGAGTTAGACGAGCTACGGGAGTATCTCGAAGAAGAGTACGAAACCGCGTACGAGGAGCTCGTGACGACACTCAGAGAAGACTATCTAGGGTTCTGGGACGAAGAGAACGACGAGTTCACCGGCCCAGTGAGCACGAACGCTATCGAAGGCGGCAACTGGAGGTTGAAATACGGTCTCGGTGTTCCGTACGGTCGGTGCCGTTCGGCACGCGCGCGTACAACCTTGCCGGCGTTGCATGATTCAGTATCGACGTTCACGAACGGCAGCCCGGCGGAGAGCTTTGAGAGCGTTCTGGGGTCAGCATCGGCCGCTGATCTTCGTGATTCGGTAGGAGGAGTAACCCGTTCAGTGGCGGCGTGACCGCTGCGTAGTGGAAGTCTACGCTTTAGCGGAGGATCTCATCTCAATACTGCACCACCCGTTTCGGGCTCCCATAGAGTTATGTCCGTACGCAGTTCAGAAACGGCCATGCGGGGACTCGCCAAAGTGGAGCGTAGCCGTGGCGCGATGGAACTTGTGGACCGGTCCCGGCCGGAACCGGGTCCCGGGGCGGTATTAATCGAGATCAACTACGCCGGCCTCTGTGGGAGCGATGCCGGGATATACGAGTTCGAGTCGGCGTTCGGCCGGATGGAGCTACCGACGGTAATCGGCCACGAGTACGCAGGGCGTATCGTCGAAGTCGGGGACGGCGTGACTCAGTTTGCTCCCGGTGACAGGGTCATCGAGCGGCCAATCCGCGGCTGTGGGGAGTGCTACCAGTGTCGGATCGGCGAAGAGAACGTGTGCCAGAACGCGGTGATTACGGGCGTTGACCACGACGGGGCGTACGAACCGTACGTCACCGTTCCGGTCGAGGCTGTACACCCGGTTCCCGAGGACGTTGAGGAGAAACACGCGGCGGTCGCCGAACCGACGAGCATCGCCGCCCGGGCAGTCATCGAGAACTCGCGGGTCGGCGCCGGTGACCGGGTGCTGGTCGAGGGGCCCGGCCCGATCGGACTGCTCACGGCGCAGATCGCCGACGCCCAGGGCGGGTCGGTCGTCGTCTCGGGTGTCGGTGGAGATGCGTCGTACCGTCTCCCGCTCGCCGCCGAGCTCGGCTTCGAGACGATGAACGTCGAGGAGGACGACCCGGCGACAGTCCGGGAGCGTCTGACCGACGGCGTCGGGTACGACGTCGTGTTCGACACCACCGGCCACCCGTCCGGTCTGCAGAGCGCCGTGACAGAGGTCCGAAAAGGGGGACAGATCGTTCTCGTCGGCCAGACGGGCGAGACCACCATGCCGTACTCGCCGCTCGTCCGGTCGGAAGTCGACCTCCAGTGCTCGTACGCGTCGATGTATCAGGACTTCGAGCGCGCCTTCCGCCTGATTCGCGAGGGTGACGTCGACTGCGAGACGTTCGTCGACGACCGGTTCTCGCTGCTCGACGCCGACCGGGCGTTCGAGGCGTTTCTCGACGGGGAGACGTGCAAGCCCGTCTTCGACGTCTCCGAACTTCGCGACTGACCACCGACGGGGGTGGCCACTACAGTCGACGTCCTCACCGAGCGCGAGAGAGACAACGTATAGCGCCAGAGCTACTCGGACGTCGTTCCTAGTCGAATGCCAAATGTCGAGTTATGGCGTACCAACCGAGCCACTGCATGCCAAACTATCGGACGCTACGCGACTCGAACGCAGAGTACACCATCCGGGACCTCTTTTCGGAGACGATGGGGCTCTCCACGGAGCGACCCGGCCCGCGGAACGTCGAGATCACCGACGTGTAGACGACGACGGTCGACGAGAACTACCCGTGGATACTCGTCCACGTCTACACGGACGCCGGAGTCGTCGGCACCGGTGAATCCTACTAGGGTGGTGGAGACGCCGACATCATCGACCGTATGACGTCGTTCCTCGTCGGGGAAAACCCTCTCGACATCGACCGTCTGTTCGAGCATCTCATCCAGAAGGTGTCCGGCGAGGGCTCCATCTCTGGCAAATCGTCTCGTCCATCTCCGGCGTCGAAATCGCACTCTAGGACGTCGCCGGCAAGATCTTCGACGTGCCGGCCTACCAGCTCGTCGGTGGAAAGTACCGCGACGAGGTTCGGGTCTACTGTGACTGCCATGCCGGCGACGAATCCGAGCCGGCGTCCAACGCCCGTGAGGCGAAGCGCGTCGTCGAAAAGTTGGGGTATGACGCCCTGAAGTTCGACCTCGACGTCCCTTCGGGCCACGAGAAAGACCGTGCGAACCGCCATCTCCGCGGCCCGGAGGTCGGGTACAAGGTCGACATCGTCGAAGCCGTCTGTGAGGAGGTCGGCGACCGTGCGGACGTCGCCTTCGACTGCCACTGATCGTTCACCGGCGGGAGCGCGAAGCGCGTCGCCACCGCTATCGAGGACTACGACGTCTGATGGCTCGAAGACCCCGTTCCATCAGAGAACCACGAGTACGATTGAATGAGTAAACAGTTGCACGAGCTACTATAGTCGGCGCCGACCACGCCCATCGTCGCCGGCGAGAACGTCTACCGCAAGCACGGCCATCTCCGCCTGTTCGAGGAACAGGCCATCGATATCGTCGCGCCGGACCTCCCCCGGGTCGGCAGCATGCGTGAAGCGCGAAAGATCGCGGACATGGCCGACACATACTATGTCCCGGTAGCAATGCACAACGTCGCCTCGCTGATCGGAACGATGGCTTCGGCGCAGGTCGCGGCCGCCATTCCCAACTCGCTTGCCGTCGAGTTCCACTCCTATCAGCTCGGCTGGTGGGAGGACCTCGACGCCGTCGAAGAGCACATGATCGACGGCGAGACACTGTTCGACGAGGCGTAAGCCGGCCGAATCACCCAGTCCCCGTGGGTTCTCACACCGTCCGCTACGCGGACCAGGGGGCGCCCTCCTGCTCGATGAGGCGCTCCGTTCGCCGGATGCTGTCGATGGATTCGACCTCCGCGCTCGTCAGGGCGAGGTCGAGCGCGGCCCTGTTGTCTGCGATGTGGGCCTCGCTCGTCGCCTTCGGGACGGCGGTCACGTTCTTCTTCGAGAGGAGCCAAGCGAGGCAGACCTGCGCGGGGCTGACCCCGCGCCTCTTCGCGATGCGGGCTACCTCGGGCACGTCGAACGCCCCACCCTGCGCGAGCGGGGAGTAGGCGACCTGGTAGTAGTCGTGTTTCCGGGCGTGCTCTAGAAGCGTCTCCTGCTGGAGGAGCGGGTGCATCTCCACTTGGTGAGCGAACAGCGGGGCGTCGAGGACGTCCAGCGCCTCGTCGAGCAGGTCGGGACTGAAGTTGGAGACACCGACGTGGTCGACGGTGCCGCGGTCGACCAGTTCGTCGAACGCCGGGAGCGTCTCCGCGGCATCGTAGTTCCCGACCGGCCAGTGGACGTACAGCAGGTCGAGGGTGTCGACTCCGAGTCGACGAAGGCTATCGTCGACGCCGTCGAGCACCTCGTCGTACGCGAGTCCTGTCTGCTCCGGATGGAGCTTCGTCGCGACGAAGACGTCCTCGCGTGGGACCGACGCGGTTGCGATTCCCTCTCCGACCGCGCGCTCGTTGTCGTAGAACTGGGCGGTGTCGGCGTGCGTGTAGCCGGACTCCAGCGCGAGCCTGACGCTCTCTGCGCACTGTTCGGGGTTCGTGTTCTGCCACGTGCCGAGTCCAATCGCGGGAATTCGGTTCATGCGGACAACAACGTCGGTGCGTGCTATATAGCTCCGGATTCGGCCGGACACCGACCCCGCCGGTGCGCTCGTCGGCCGCTCGTTCGACCGATCCGGCCCCGAGAGCGACCTCGAGCCTCCGACAATCGCGGAGGAAGCGACGTCCGGCCGGCCGCTGTCCGCGATTGGCAGGGATGAACGACGTCGCGGCGGCTGATCTGTCGTTCTCCCCCGCCAAAGAAAGCGTTTCCCGGCCCGGAAGACGGGTCGGCCGCCGTTTCTCTACCCCAGGACCGACGATCTTCCTCCCAACTGTGTTCATCCTTACCGAACGACGTGGAACGGACCGAGATGAGTTCGAATCCGCTCGGTTGGGGGGTTTCTAACCATCCTATCGTTAGGTATCTCCTAGATGACTCCCACAATAGCGAGATTAGTGGTGTTACGTTCTATTCCTTCGATTGGGTGTGGACCGGGGTCGCTACGAAAGTGTTCACACTGACAGGATATAGGCATTAGCAGAAGTGTTGATATCCTCACGCCGCGTATGAGAAGTATGACTGGATCGGGCGAGAAATTAGTCGGTGTTGATCCGGAGCAGTTGCGCCAGCAACTGCGAACGGAAACGGATGCGAAGGCCACCAAGCAGCTCACTGTTGCACTCCTCTACGACGCTGGATTCTCGCCATACATCATCGAAAACTTCCTCGGCTTTCCTGCTCAGACCGCCTACGGCTGGTTGGACACAGTCGCCGAGCGCGATGTCACCGCGCTCGGCGACGCTCCACGACCCGGACGCCCATCGTACCTCTCGCCCGAGCAGTGGGACCAGCTCACCGCGACTCTTCAGGCACCGCCGTCAGAGGTTGACGTCGACGCACCAGCCTGGAAACCGCCGCTCGTCCAAGAGTACATCGTCGAGAATTTCGGCGTTGAGTACTCGCTCGCGCACGTTTATCGCATGATGCACAAGGCCGGGCTGTCAGTTCAGACAGCCCGGCCGATCGCCTATCAGGCCGACCCAGAAGAACAGCGACACTGGCGCGAGGAGTTCAAAAAAAGTGGCCGACGCTGAAGGCTAACGACTATCGAATCGTCGCGATCGATCAGCACTCCGAAGCGGTCGCAACCAATCAAAAGTCCGATTGGTTCCCGGTGAACTCGCGCCCGAGACTGCCGGTCTCGGGCGCTCGCGGGAAGGTGAACATGCTCGGAGCCGTCACTGACGACGGCGAACGGTTCGTGGCTCTCACACCGAATCAGTTCAATGCAGAGGTCGCGAAACACTTCCTCCGAGCGATACAGCACGAGTTCGGCGAGAGGCTCGTAATCGTGCTGGACAACGCGAGCTACTTCATCGCGAAGACACTGAAGAAGCAGGCCGCCGCGGACGGCCTGCTTCTGGAATACCTGCCGTCACATTCACCCGAGATGAATCCGCTCGAAAACTGCTGGCGGCAGCTTCGAGAAGGCCGGGCCAACCGATTGTTCCGCACGCTCGCCGATGTCAACGAGTACCTCTCAACAGCGCTGCCAGCGCTCAACTCGCCGCAAGTCTACGAGTATCTCTGCTAATGCCTATAGTCGTTTCCGGCCGGCAGCGACACGGGAGCAGTGGGAGAGACTTCTCGCAAGTGAGGACCCAGAGCACGTCGTCGGATAGAACCGACTCCGGCTCCAGTTCCGGTCCCTCCGGCGGTGTCCTCCGGGGCCGGCACCGTAACCGCCCCTGACCGCGTCGTCGGTGCCGCCCGGTCGCGACCACAGTCTGTCGTCCCCGAACGCCCGCCGGCGGTTGCCCTCACACTCGTCGGCCTCGCCCTCTCGGACGGGTACGTTTCCGACCGGCCGCCCGCGCCGGCTACCGACCGCCAGTCGTTTGCCACACGGGACGAAAGAGGCACGGGATGAACGTCACTGTAGTGAGTACGGGCGGCACCATCGCGAGCACCGACGACGACGGCGACGTCCGACCGACGAAGTCGGGGTCGGACCTGCTCGACGCGGTGCCGGACGTCGACGAGTACGCCACCGTCGACGTCGAGGAGGTCGCACAGGTGCCGAGCTTCGAGATCGACACCGCGACGCTCGAAGCGGTGGGTCGGCGGGTCGCGGCGCTCGACGACGACGCGACCGTCGACGGGGTCGTCGTTACCCACGGGACGGACACGATGGAGGAGACCGCCTACTACCTCGACGTCGCCCTCCAGCCGGAGACGCCGGTGTATCTCACCGGCGCCCAGCGTCGCCCCGACGAGACGGGGTCGGACGCGGCCGCCAACCTCCAGACGGCGTTTCGGGCGGCCGCCGCGTTCGAGGCGGAGGCGGCGACCGGCACGTTCGTCGTCTTCAACGAGGAGGTGCACGCGGCGCGGGAGGCCACCAAATCCCATACAACCAAGTTAGAGACGTTCAGATCCCCGAACACGGGACCTGTAGCGACGTTCGACCATGCCGGCGCGTGGGTCCACCGGCCGCCGACGAGTGAGACGGACGCCGTCCTGGCGACCGACCTGGACGCGACGGTGTACGTGCTCAAAAGCGGGATCGGGGTGAGAGGCGACCTGCTCGACGCGGCGCTCGACCGCGGTGCGGACGGGGTCGTCCTCGAGGCCACCGGAATCGGCAACACGACGAAGGAGTTCGGACGGGCGGTCAGAGACGCTACGGCGGAGATTCCAGTCGTCGTGGCGTCGCGGTGTTTCGCGGGCCGGACCACCCCCCTGTACGGCAGCGTCGGCGGGAGTGAACGCCTCGCCGAGTACGGCGCCGTGTTCGCCGGCGACCTTCCGGCACAGAAAGCCCGAATCAAACTCCAATTGGCGCTGGAAGCGTATGACGGGCGCGAGGCGGTGGAGGAGGTCTTCTCAGGGTAGTCGGGGACGGAGGGAATGCGGCCGCAGCGGAGCCCACAGATTCTTTCGAACGCTCCAGGGATGCAGATGGGTACCGACTCCGCAAAAAGCGGGCGGAGCGTACAGAAAGTCACGAAGGGTGGAACGGAACGTCTACCTTCCGAACGACGCCGACGGGCCGCTCGACGCGGAGTTCGATGGCTGGTGTACGAGCGTGGACGTAACTTGGGCTATAGTGGCGTCTGCAACTGGTTACTCATCCGACCGCACGTCGTCGTGCGGTCGAGTGTGTGATGACTCGCAGACGCTACTATAGAAGCCTCGGAAGACCCGCCACTGTTGCCCCGTCGTCGGCATCGACGGAATCGACTGGGTCGCGGAGATGGGTCCCGAGGCGTTCCACGACCGCATTTCGGACCCGGCGCTGCTCTGAACCCTCGGTCGGCTCTTTTTGCCCACCCTGCCTATTGGGGAACGGGCCGAGTGACGTCGTCGATCACTCGACGACGTGTTCGGGCGTCTCCCCGTCGAGGTAGTCGTCGAGCTGGCCGGCGATGATTCGCGGCCCGCCGAGCACCGCGTCCCGAGTCGACCCGGCGACGTGGGGGGTGAGGACGACCTCGTCTCGGTCGAAGAGGGGGTGGTCCACGGGGAGCGGCTCCTCCTGGAACACGTCGATCGCCGCGCCGCCGAGTTCGTCGTTCTCGAGCGCCGCAACCAGCGCTTCCTCGTCGACGAGGCCGCCCCGAGCGGTGTTGATCAGGTACGCCGAGGGTTTCATCCGCTGGAACTCCTCGCGGCCCATCATCCCCTCGGTGTCGCGCGACAGCCTGACGTGGAGCGTCACGGCGTCGGACTCGGCCAGCAGCGTCTCCAGGTCGGCCGGCTCCGGACCCGCCTCGCGGATCTCGTCGTCGTCGACGAACGGGTCGTACGCTAGAATCTCGGGGTCGAACCCGGCGAGCCGGCGGGCGACCCCCCGGCCGATGTGGCCGAAGCCGACGACCCCGACCGTCGTCGTCCGGACGTCCGGCGGGAGCCGGTCGGGGTCGAACACTTGGTTCCACTCCCCCGCGGAGAGCTCCGCGTGGTTGAACGGGATCTCCCGAAGCCGCGAGAGCAGCATCGAGACGGCGTAGTCGGCGACGGCGTCGCGGTTGCGGCCGGGGGCGTGGAGCACAGTAACGCCGTTGTCGGCGGCGGCCTCGACGTCGACGTTCTCCGTGCCGCCGCGGGCGGCGCCGACGAGCTCCAGCGAGTCCGCCCCGTCGATCAGCTCTCGGGAGACGGGTGCCTTGTGGACGACCAGCGCGTCCACCCCGTCGAGCTCGGCGGCGATCGCGCCCGTGTCGTAGCTCCCCGGGCCGGCCGACTCCATATCCATCGTCACGTTCCGGAACTCGGCGGGTGAGGCGTCGCCCATCCAGTCCATCCGGTCGAACGCCACCCCTCGCTCCTCGAGGCCCTCGAGCGCCTCGTACATGTACTCGCTCGGCTGCTGTGGGTCCCCGCACAGTAAGACCTTCATTCGATTCAATCCTCCCGCCTGAAGGTCTTGAGCGTTTCCCAGGGTACTTCCATCCCGTCGACGGCTTGGTCGAACGCCTCGGAGACGCGTCGGTAGGCGGCGACCGCCGCCGAGTCCGGCTCGTACGATTGGGCGGTTCCGACCGCCCGGTCGACCGCCGTCGCTGCGTCCGGGTAGACGCCCGCGGCCGTCCCCCCGCACAGCGCCGCCCCGAGCGCACCGGTCTCGCGTGCGTCCGGGACCGTCACCGGGGCGTCGGCGACATCGGCGAACAGCTTCGACCAGGCGTCGCTCTGTGCGCCGCCGCCCGTCAACCGGATCGTCCCGACCGCGGGCGTGAGGGTGTCGAGCGCCCCAGTCTGGGTTATCGCGACCCCCTCGTAGATCGCCCGGAGCATGTGCGCGCTCGTATGCGAGAGCCGGAGCCCGTAGAACCCGCCGGCGCTGCTCGGGTCGTCAGTCGACCCCTGCAGGAACGGGTGGAAGACGAGCCCGTCCGCACCCGGGTCGACCCCCGCGACCGCCTCCTCGTACACCTCGTACGGGTCGACCCCACGCTCGCACGCCTCCCGGCGCCAGTCGCCGCCACACCGGTCGACGAACCAGTCGACGCAGGCCGCCCCCGCCCTGATACCTCGGTAGCGGTACCAGCCGTCGAGGTACCGCCGGAGCAGGCCGCCCGCGCCGTCGTCCGGCGAGTCGAGCACCGCGACGCTCTGGCCCCACGTCCCGAGGATGGCGAGTCCGTCGCCCGGCTCGACCAGTCCCGCGCCGAAAGTGCACGCGCCGACGTCCTGTAGCCCGGCGGCGACGGGGGTCCCCTCGGGGAGTCCGGTGTCGGCGGCGGCCTCGACCGTCATCGCCCCACAGGACTCGGTGCTCGGGATGACCGGTGGCAACGCCTTGAACGCCGCCTCGATGCCGAGTGCGGCGAACGCCTCCCGGTCGTACGCGGCGTTCGGGCCGTAGAAGACGCTCCCCTCGGTCGGGTCCGTGACGCGCTCGCCGGTAAGCCGGTGGGTGAGCACGTCCTTGCAGAACAGGAGCGTGTCGAGGCGGTCGTACGTCGCCGGCTCGTTGGCCCGAAGCCACACGAGGAGGCTCAGCGGGTCCGCGCCGAACGGCTCCCAGCCGAGACGGTCGACGGCGCGCTCGCGGGCCCCCTCGGCGCAGTGCTCGTCGAGGGCGTCGAGCGCCCGGCTGTCGGTAGACTTGATTCCGCAGACCGGCTCGCCCGCCGCGTCCAACCCGTAGAGACCGTGGCCGTGGCCGGCGACGCCCACGCCGGCGACGGCGTCGGTCGGGACGTCGTCGCTCCCGACGACCGCCCCGACCGTCTCCGCGACGACCGCCCACAGGCGGTCGTGGTCCTGCTCCTCGCGGTCGGCCGCCGCTCCCTCGCTCGCGTCGACGCCCCCGTTCGCGGTTCCCCCGGTCCCCCCGGCTTCCCCGGCCGCGCCGTCCGGCTCCGACCGCGGCGTCGACCGCGACGCGGCCGCGAGCTCGGTTCCGTCGGGGTCGTAGGCGGCGACCGTGACGTTGGTGAGTCCGGCGTCGACCCCGACGAGCACGTTCTCCGTCATCGGTCCGCCCGGCGCGACTCGCCGGCGCTCCCGGTGAGTTCGCACAGCCCCGCCATCACGTCGGCGATCCGGTCTCGGGCCGCGTTCGAGACGACGTGCGGGTGGAAGTACGTCTTGTCGGGCCCCCAGTCGGCCTCGGCGAAGAAGCCCGCCCGGTCGTCGGCGACGCCGTCCGGGGGTCGGACCGCGTCGGCGTGCTCGCGGTAGAAGTCCGCCGCGGTCCGTGCGTACTCGTACTGGTACCGGGTGTTCTTGTTGAACTTGACGACCCCGGCGTCGAGGAGTGCCGCCAACTGCTCGTCGGCGAGCCCCGAGGCGCCGTGGACGACGAGAAACGCGTCCGACCCGGCGTCGGCGAGCGCCCGGCCGATGTCGGCCGCAACGTCGGGTCGGACGTCGAGGTCGCGGCCGGAGGCGACGCCGTGCTGGGTGCCGACCGATACCGCGAGGAGGTCACAGCCCGTCCGCTCGACGAACTCGACCGCGTCGTCCGCGTCGGTGTAGAACGCCTCGTCGTCCGGTGTCTTCGTGCTTCCCTCGACGCCGGCGATGCGGCCCAGTTCGGCCTCGACGAAGACCTCCCCGGCGGCGTGCTCGACCGCCTCACGGGTGAGTTCGACGTTGCGCTCGAACGGCTCGGCGGAGGCGTCGACCATCACGGAGTTGGGGACGCCCGAGTCGAGACATGCCTCCAAGAAGTCAGCGTCCTCGGGGAGGTGGACGTGATCGACGTTGCAGAAGGTCTCGATGTCGAAGCGCGCCCCGAACGCGTCCAGACAGTCGCCGAAGACGCGGAGCCCAACGGTCGGGTCGCCGTCGCCGAAGAAGGCTGCCTCTTCGCGACCGAGCTGGACGACAAGGTCTGAGTCGGTGCGGTCGCTCCCTCGTAGCAGTCCGACGAGCACGTCGAAGTGGGTGACGTTGCTGGCGAAGAACCCGTGGCCGCCCTCCCGGGCCCGCTCGTACAGCTTCCGGAGGCCGACGCCCGCACGGTGTGACATACGCTACCTGACGGGACAGTGCCGATTAATTCTACCGGAACGACGCGACGGCATCCCGGGGGTCGCACCGACGAGGCGAACGCGGTGGGCGTCGCCGCCGCTCAGGTCGTACTCCGCTTCGAAGCACCGTCGGACGGAGACGACCGATCCCGCCTCGGTACCCTGGGTGATGGTCTCGTACTCCGCCAGCGCCGCCACGACCGTCTGCGTCCTGCCCCGCGACGGTTTGATCTCGCTCGTGTCCGTGGTGTCCGCTGTCGCCTCTCGGGCGGTCGAACGACCGCCTCGCGCACGGTTCGCGTGGTTGTCACCCACGGGTACGGCCGTCCGCGGCCCCACTGGACGGCTACTCCTCCCGGAGACCGAACGCGTCGAGCGTCGTCTGCTCAGTCTCGACGAACGCGGAGTTCTCGTACTGCCGGCGGAGGCGGTCCAATCGGGAGTCTTCTGCCGCCTGCTCCTGAGTCCACTCCTCGGCGAACTCCCCGGATTCGATCGCTGCCAGGCGTTCGCGCATGAACTCGCGGATCGGTTCGCGGTCGAACGCCTCCAGTCCGAGCAGCTGGCCGTACTGGCTCGTCCGCGAGTGGAGGTCCATCTGCGCGACCAACCCCTCGGTCGCGCACTTCTCGAAGATGTGGGCCATCTCGCGGGAAAGGTACGACTCGAGCAGCGTCACCTCCGGCGGGACCCCCGCCTCGGACTCCACCTCGAAGCGGGCGAGCAGCGCGGCGGCGAACACCGGGAACAGCCCCTGTTCGCTCAGCAGGTCCGTGCGCGTCTCCGTCTCGAAGTCAGTCTCGACGACGCCCGAGCGGGTGCTCCCGATGCCGGCCGCGACGGCCAACGCCCGACTCTTCGCCTCGCCCGTGGCGTCCCGGTGGACGGCTAGCAGCGCGGGCGCGCCCCGGCCCGCCTCGTACAGCTCGCGCACTACTGCCCCGATCATGCGGGGCGCGACGAGTGCCACGTCGACTGCCGGATCGACCTCGACGTACCCGTAGGTAACGTTGTAGCCGGAGGCAAACACGAGCGCGTCGCCAGGACCGAGATTCGGCTCGACCGTCCGTTCGTACACTTCTGGCTGGACCTCGTCGGGGACCAGGAAGAGCACGACGTCCGCCCGGGCCGTCGCCTCGGCCATCGGGTAGGCGTCGAAGCCATCCTCGCGGGCCTGCTCCCGAGAGTCGTCCGCACGGTTCCCGATCACGACCTCGAGCCCCGCGTCGCGCATATTTGACGCCTGCGACCGCCCTTGGTTCCCGTAACCGAGGACGGCGACGGTATCGCCATCGAGCGGGTCGGTGCTCGCGTCAGTCTCGTGGTAGACGGTGGCCGACGCCGTCGTCGACGTCGCCGTCAGTTCCGGGTCTGTCGAATTCGTTCCTCCATCCGCCGAATCGGAAGCCGTCGACTGTCCCCTCGCGTCGCTGTCGCCGTCGTCGTCCGTCGAGTCCATGACTGACAGTGCACGGCGACCGACCTAAGCGTTGGCTCGACCGGGGGGCCTGAGCTGTTGTCGATACGACCGGCCCGCGTGCTGGTTCACCGCGACCCTCGAGGAGTGAGGGAACGCGCTGTCGGAGACAGAACTAAGCGGCCACACCTGCGATCCACTCCCATGGTCGAACTCGACGTACCCGACGCAGAGACGCTTGCGGACGTCAACGACGTCAGCATCGGCGACTTCCCCCGCCTCGCCTACGCCGAACGCCGCCGGGACTCGCCTCGGGTCGACGACGTCTCCGCGGCGACTCGCGACGCGATCGGGGATATCCCCGCCCTGACCGACCTCGACGAGGGTGCCGAGGTGGCCGTCACAGCCGGGAGCCGCGGCATCCACGACATGCCCGAACTGATTGAGGCGGTCGTCGCCGAGCTTTCGGAGCGCGGGCTGGATCCCTTCGTCATGCCGGCGATGGGGAGTCACGGCGGCGCGACGCCGGGGGGGCAGCGCGACGTCCTGGAGGGGTACGGGATCACCGAGGAGCGACTGGGCTGTGAGATCCGCGATTCGATGGCCGTCGAGCCCGTCGCCGAGGACTCAGAGGGACGTCCGATCCCGGTGTCGAGGGTCGCCCTAGAGGCCGACGCGGTGCTCGTCGCCAACCGGGTGAAGCTCCACACCGACTTTCGCAACGAGGTGGAGTCCGGGCTGACGAAGATGACCGTCGTCGGCCTCGGCAAGCAGCGCGGGGCAGAAGAGATGCACAACGCCGCCATCTCCCGCGGGCTCGATACCGTGATTCAGGAACGCGCCGACGCCATCTTCGAGCACGCCCCTGTCGTCGGCGGGATCGCGCTCGTCGAGAACGCGAACGACCGCGCCGCGCTGATTGAGGGCGTCCCGGTCGGAGAGATCTCCGACCGCGAGCCCGAACTGCTCGCCCGCTCGAAGATGCTGTTCGGCGAACTCCCGGTCGACCACCTCGACCTGCTCGTCGTCGACGAGATCGGGAAGGACGTCTCCGGCACCGGGATGGACACCAACGTGATCGGCCGCTACCAGTTCCTCAACGAGGAGGAGCCCGCCCTGCCCGACATCACGCGGATCTACGCCCGCGACGTCACCGACGCCTCCCACGGCAACGGGATCGGGATGGGGCTCGCGGACTTCGTCCACGAGGACCTCGTCGTACAGTTGAACCTCTCGGACACCTACGTGAACGCCGTGACCAGCGGCGAGTCCTCCCGCGCGTTCGTCCCGATCGTCTCGCCGAGCGACCGGACTGCGCTGCTGCTGGCGTACTCTATTACGGGCGTCCGCGACCCCGAAGACCTCCGTATCGGCTACGTCCGGAGCACGCTCCACCCGGACGAGCTGTACGTCTCCGACCCCGTCGCCGACGAACTGGCGGAGTGCGACGACGTCGACGTCGGGGAGCGCCGGGAGATAGAGTTCGACGACGCGGGCGACTTCGTATTCGGGTTCGAAGGTCGATAGGGAGTATCGCAGGTCCGCAGCGAGTTCTCGCCCCGTCGAGGCGAGAACGCCTGCACGGCTACGATACTCTCTACGCGGCCGGCATCGGTCCCCGAGCCTCGCCGACGCAGCGTCAAGTCGGTGGTCGGAGACGTAGGTTAATAGCAGTAAGTAGACGCGATGACCGGACGGTGGTCGTGACCGACAGCGGCGGTGGGGAGTCGGACACGGACGACCAGCCCAGCGACGGTGAGGGTGCCCGGAAGAAGAGGGGCACGCTCATCGACGCGGCACAAGTCGGCGGAGTCTGCGACCTCAGCTTCGGGAAACTCCAGCTGCTGTTCCTCGGGTTCCCCGACATTCGGGGGATGGAGTTGTTCTGCGGCGAGGTGGTGCCGGCGTTCCGGTCGGGTCCGTCGTCGTTCGCTCCGTGAACTACTCGGCCGGCGACCGGACGTACGTCACCGGACACGGCGCTCCGAGGAGCACGTCCTGCGTCGTGCTCCCGAACATCGCCTTGCCGACTGGCGAGCGCGTTGCACCGGAGACGACCACGCGGTCGGCGTTCGTCTCCCCGGCCAGGCTGACGATCCCGTCGCTGACGTCGCCGACCACGCCCCGGAGATCGTAGTCGACGTCGTGCTCCTCGAGCAGCCGTTCCAGACGGCGAACGGACTGATGGCGCTTCAGCACCGTGTTCACGTCCTCGGTGGTGGCATTTGGAAGGTCAATCTCCGCGGCCACGTTCTCGAACTGTTCCTGCGTAAACACGTGTGTGAGTACGACCGTGGCGTCGGTCGGTTTCGCGACCTGCAGCACGGCCTGCGCGAGCCGGTCCAGTCGGTCGTCGTCCTGCGGCCCGACGGCGAGGACAATCGTCTCGAACGAGAGATCCATGAGGGTCCTTCACTAGACCGCGACAAAAATCCTTCCGAATCGGGCGACACTACCCCTGGTCGATGACGAACCGCAATTCGGGGGTGAATCAGTCGACCACCCGCCGGACGTACCCGTCGAGGTCTCCGACGTTCACGGCTCCGCGCTCGGTCGCTGGTGCGCCCGTCCACGCCGCGGTCCGCGGGTCTTTCCGCGGTCGGAATGCCTATCCACGCCGCCGTGCCACTCGATCACGTATGCCTGCAGTTCCGGAGCCGACAGAGCCAACGAAGCCACCGAAGCCGCTATGCCCGACCGCTCGCATCGAGCCGCCTGCCGACCGCTCGACGGCGGGGGGCCGATGACCGACGCTGCCTCGGACGACCCGGTCCGTACCTGGTGTCCGCTGGTTACTCCCCTCGACGGGGACGAGGCGGTCGACCACGACGCGCTCGCGAGCTTGGTCTCGCACGTTCGCGAGGGCGGTGTCGAGGGGCTCGTTCCCTGCGGTACGACGGGGGAGTTCGCCAGTCTCGACGCCGAGGAGTACCGCGCGGTGCTGGAGACGACCGTCGACGCCGCCGGCGATGCGCCCGTCATGGCCGGCACTGCGGCGACGAGCGTCGCCGAGACGCTCCACCGGATCGAAACGGCGAGGGACGCCGGCGTCGACATCGGACTGATCGTCCTCCCGTACTTCCACACGGCGAACGACCCCGAGGGCAACGCGGAATTCGTCCGGCGCGTCGCCGACGACGCGGTACTTCCGCTCTACCTCTACAACATCCCGGCCTGTACGGGGCAGGCGATCGCCCCCGACGTGGTCAAGTCGGTCGCCGATCACGACCGGATCCACGGGCTGAAGGACTCGAGCGGCGACTTCAACTACTTCGTCGAGACGCTGCGCCGGACTCCGGACGACTTCGACTGTTACCAGGGGTTCGACAGCCACCTCGTCCCCGGGATGCTGCAGGGCGGTACGGGCGGGATCAACGCCCTCTCGAACGTCGTCCCCAAGGTGTTCACGGCCGGCGCGGCGGCGGCCGCCGGCGACGTCGACGCCGCTCGCCGGATCGGGAACGAGGGGATCGCGCCGCTGTTTCAGCAGTGCGTCGCCCACGGGTTCGCCCCGGCGACGAAGGCCGCGCTGGCCGAGCGGAGTATCCTCGACGACGCCACGGTGCGTCCGCCGCTGGTCGAACCCGGTGACGAAGCGCGGGAAGAGATCGGCGAGGCCGTCGACATCGCCCTCGACGTCGTCGAATCGGTCGACCTCGGCTGAACGTGGCGACGCGGAGGTTCACCGACGTGCCGGGTCGAATAGTGGGCTACGTCCGGGCTGGGTCGAGCAACTCCACCGGGTGCGCTGGCTTCCGGTCGAGCAGGTCGTCCAACTGGTCGAGACACGAGGTCCCGCTGGCGACGACCCGGCGGTTCCCGTGAACCCCACCGAACTCCGTCGCGAGGTCCTCACCGACGGCCATACTGAGTTCGTAGTAGTCGCGCTTGTAGCCGAAGCTACCAGCCATCCCACAGCACTCGGCCTCCGAGAGGACGACATCGTACCCGAGTCGGTCGAGCACGGCCTGGGTGTGGGCGGCCGCGCCGAGGGTCCGCTGCTGGCAGTGGCTGTGGTAGGCTACGCCCGGGTCGTCCGCGTCGGGGCCGGTCAGCACGTCGGCGTCGCCGCCGTTCTCCAGCAGGCCGAAGACGTACTCGACGGCCTCGTAGCTGTTCTCGGACAGGCGTTGATGGGAGGCGTCCGGGAGGAACTTCTCGTACTCCCGACGGAACATGGCGAGGTCGCTCGGTTCGACCACGACCACGTCGCGGCCGGCGTCGAGGTGCTCCGCGAGCGCGCCGAACACCCGGCTGGCCTTCGCGTCGGCGGTGGCGACCATCCCCTGTGAGAGCGGCGCTCGACCGCTGGAGGGAACGTCCGGTACCTCGACGTGCACGCCGAGGGCTTCCAGCACCCGGACGGCGGCCCGCCCACGTCCCGGGCGGACGTAGTTCGTGTAGAGGTCGGGGTAGACGATCGCCTCGCGGGTCGCCTCGTCCCGGGGGACCAGCGAGCCGCCGGCCGCTCGCGTCTCCCGCGCTCGCTTCGTCGAGGCGGCTGCGCCGCCTCGCTTCTCGAACCAGTCGCGGAACGTCTCCCGCTCGAACTGGGGCAGGTCGCGCCGGCCGTCGATTCCCAGCACGCGCTCCATTCCGGCGCGGACCGGCCCCGCATTCGCGAGCCAGTTCGACAGCGGGGCCGTCGCACTCCCGAGCTTCGCCGCCGTCTCGAAGTTGCCGAAGAAGCGCTTGCCGAGGTCCATCCCGCCCGGCTCCTCGTCGGGCGTGAGCCCCTCGACGAGGTGGTCGAACTGCCCCTCGTCGGCGCCGCGGTTGACCCGGTCGCGAACGACGGTGTTGATCCACGGGATGTCGATCTCGACGGGGCAGGCGTTCACGCAGCGCGAGCAGCCCGTACAGAGGTCGTTGAACTCCGCCGCGGTGTCCAGCCCCTCGACACCGGCCTCCCAGCCGGTGGCGATGCCGCCGGTGTACGTCTCGCCGCCGAACGCGTGGCCGCCCACTTGCTGGAAGTTCGCACAGGAGTTCGCGCAGGCGCCACAGCGGATGCAGTACAGCGTCTCCCGCAACTGGGGATCCTCGCGCATCTCGGTCCGGCCGTTGTCGAGGAGGACGAGGTGGAACTCGCGGTCCTCACTCCCCTGCTTCGACAGCGGAGTCGTCGGGTCGTCGAAGTCGAGCGAGGGGGAGTCGGAGGGGGGTGTCAGCATCGAGAGGTACTGCGGGACGTCCTGACCGGTCGCGGCGCGGGCGATCAGCTCGGTGAACGGCTTCAGTTCCTCGATAGAGGGGAGAAGCTTCTCGATTCCGGCGACGGCGACGTGCGTGTCCGGCGTCGCCGCCACCTTCCGGCCGTTCCCCTCGTTGGTGACGAGCGTGATCGTCCCCGACTCGGCGAGCACGAAGTTCGCACCGGTGACCCCCACGTCCGCCTCGACGATGCGGTCGCCGAGGTAGTCGCGCGCGAACTCGGTGAGCTCTTGGGCCGTTTCCAGGGGCTCCTCCGGGTCAAAACGGTCGTTGAACAGTTCCGCAATGTCGTCACTCGACCTGTGCAGCGAGGGGCCGACGAGGTGGGAGGGCGCCTCGTCGGCGACCTGGACGACGAACTCCCCGAGGTCGGTCTCGTACACGTCGACGCCGGCGGCTTCGAGCGCCTCGTTGAGGTCGATCTCTTCGGTCGTCATCGACTTCGACTTCACGACCGTGTCGCCGTCGTCCCGGACGACCTCCTCGACGTAACGGTTCGCGTCCGCGGCGTCGTCCGCGACGTACACCGTGCCGCCGTTGGCCTCGACCGACTCGCGGACGGTCTCGATCAGCTCCGGGAGGCGCTCGATGGCGTCCTCCTTGATCTCCCGTGCCCTGCCCCTGAGCTCCTCGTACCCCTCGTACTCGGTCGAGGCCCGGTACCGCTCGCGGTTGAAGTGGCTCGTGTTCTCCCGGACCGCCTCCCGCTCGGTCGCGAGCAGGTGACGGATGTGGGCAGCTTTGTCAGTGGGTTCGTCGACGGACATCTACCGATTCTCCAGGACGACGGCGTGGACGTGCTTCGGCCCGTGGACCCCCTCGACGAGCGCGCCCATGTCGCCGGTCGCGCTCGGGCCGGTCGCGAAGACGGCGCTCGCGGGGTTCTCGGCGTAGGCGTCGCCGAGTTCGTCGAGCGCGGCGGGGAGGTCGGCGACGAGGTCACTCTCGCGAACGACGGCGACGTGACGCTCGGGGTAGAGGCTCACCGGCTCCGACCCCTTCGCGTCGGAGTCGATCAGGAAGCTCCCGTACGTGGCGACGCCGAGCCTGGCGGGCGTGACCCCCGTCGTCGCCGCGCGTAGCTCCGCGGGCGTCGGGTCGACCGTCACCGGCGCGTCGTCGAGTGATACCCCCTCGTAGCCGAGCGGGACGCCGACGGCGGGGTTGACGAGCGCATCGACCAGCGTCGAACGGAACCCCTCGATGTCGGTGCGCGCCCACGAGACCCCGTGGTCCTCCAGCGCCTCGCCGAACCCAGCAATGCGTACATTTGACATGGTAGTAGGTCACGAGGGGACACGGTTAATCGTTTTCCTCTTACACACCGCTTGCGGTCGAATTTCCTGCTGACAGCTTGTAGCTCGCGTCCGCGGTTCTCGATGGTGTCGATGCACCTTTCCCCGGTCGGCGTTCCGCCAAGTCGGTGCCGTGGCCCCGCTTGGTTGTTTGTACCCGGGGCCACGGACCGGAGTCACCCGGCGGTACTGTCGGTGTGGTCGCTGCCGTTCGAGTCGCAGTCGCTACCGACCTCCGACCCGATCACCTTTCCTTCTCGACGGACTCCAGTAACCCCTTCATGTAGCCGATGGTGAACAGCCGGCCCTTGGTCTCGTAGCCGGGGTTGTCGTTCTGCTCGCCGGCCATCGTCGGCACGTGGTCCGGGCGGATCACGCCGTCGAAGTCGACCTCGTGGTAGGCGCGCATCGCCTCGACCATGTCCGTCGGGCCGTCATCGTGCCAGGTCTCCACGAACCCGTCGGCGTCCCCCTCGACGTCGCGGAAGTGCGCGAATACGATACGGTCGCCGAAGTGGCGGATCGCCTCGGGGATGTCGGCGCCCATCGCTGCGAAGTTCCCTTGACCGAACGTGACGCCGTTGTGCGGGCTGTCGACGATATCCAGTACCCGGTCGTACGCTTCGACGCTGTTGATAATCCGAGGGATCCCCGCCAGTTCCTCGCGCGGCGGGTCGTCGGGGTGGAGCCCGAGCTTCACGCCGGCCTCCTCGGCGACCGGGACAACCTCCTCTAGGAAGTACTCAAGATTCCCCCACAGCTCCTCGTGGGTTACGTCGACCGGCGAGCGTCCCTCCGGGAGTCCCTCCATCCGATCGAGGTCGAACCCGGAGGTGAGCGATCCGCCCCGGATCTCGATGTGGACGTCGGTTCGGGCCCAGCGAACGCTCGCCATCCAGTCATAGCAGACGGTGGGTATCCCCAACTCGCCGCAGTCTCGGAGGAACTGTTTGAACGTCTCGATCTCCTCGTCGCGCCCTTCGAGTCCGAGGCGTGTCCGGTCCGTGATTGGGACGCTCCCCTCGATGACAGCGACCTCTAAATCGACGCCCTCGAACCAGTTCACCATGCCGCGCAGCTCCTCGAACTTCCAGAATCGCTTGTCCTCGCCGATCTCCAGCGGGTGGACGACGGCCTTCTCGACGCCCATCTGTGTCGCGAGTTTCCAGCGGTCGTCCGGCTCCGGCGGGAGGATGAGTGCAGGCTCAACCATGTCTCGTCGGTCCATGCGCACCCTGATAACTCTTGGCGACCGCGACGGTTACCGGTCGTTGGGAAACGCGCTCGAGTCCTCGACGCCGAGCACGTTCCCACGTTACCGACCGACACACCGGACGACGACACGCCAGCCGACAGCACCGACCCCCGTCGATGGCGGCGCTCGCTTCCAGCCGCGGCGGTCGGCTTGACCGGGGGACGGGAGCCCGGCGGAGTCGTCCTCGCGTGTCAGTCGGCGTCCGACTCCGGCTCCACGCCGACGGGGTCGTCGGGCGCGTCGAAACTCTCGACCAGCGCGAACTGGGTGAGAACGGCGGCCGCGAACGCCAGCAGACTCCCGACCGCGTAGGTCAGTTCAATGGAGGTGACCGTCGACGCCAGGCCGAACAGCGCCGGCCCGACCATCCCGCCGAACCCCCGCGCGGTCGAACGGAAGCCGATGAGTTCGGACTCGCGGTCGGCGGGGGCGACGTCTCCGATGAACGACACCGCGCCGACCCGGGTCCCCGAGAAGGCTCCCGCGAGCAGGGCCATGCCGACGGCGACGACGACGGCACGTCCGATCGCGGAGGGGACGAACGCCGCCGAGGCCATCGCGGCGGCGAACGCCCCGGAGCCGGCCATCCCGAGCGTGATGAACGGCTTCCGCCCGAGCCGGTCCGCGTACTCGCCCACGAGGTACATCGTCGCGACCTGGCCGGCGGGGTTCACCGCGAGCAACGCGCCCATCAGGAACTCCGAGAGTCCCAACTCTCCGACGATGTACACTGGGAGGAGGCTCGTCGTCCCGAGCACGGTCATGTTCCGGAGCAGGGTGGCGGCGTAGAGCCACATGAGCCCGTTCGTGTAGAGGTGTTCGCGGCCGGCCGCGCTGGGGAACAGCCGCCGCTTCACCTCGCCGCCGAGTTCGCGGGGAGCGACGCGCCGGTGGCGGTCGGGGTTCGGGTCCTCGATCACGAGCGCTGCGAGCAGCACGAGCCCCGAGACCGCGGCGACGACGCCGAACAGTTCCGGCGCGGCGAGCAGGCCAAGCAACACGCCGGCGAACAGCTGTCCGAACGTGAACCCGACCGCCTGCGCGCTCGAGAAGAAGCCGACCGAACGGCCCCGCGCCTGCGCCCCCCCGCGGTCGCTCACGACCGCGAGCATCACGGGGAGGTACCCTGCCGCGAAGGCGGCGTAGACGGTCCGGGCCGTCAACGGGAGCCAGATACCGTCGACGAGAACGAGCGGGAGGGCGGCGATCGCACCCAGAGCCGACACGGCCAGCAGGACGTCCCGCCGACGGCCGGTCACGTCGGCGAGGGCGCCCCAGACCGGCGCGAACGTCATCAGGCCGAAGAAGTACAACGCGAGCACGAGGCTCACTGCGAGCGGGGAGCCGCCACGGCGGCCGATGTAAACGGCCATCGCGGTCCCCATCAGGATCGGTGCGAACTTGCTCGCGGCGGCGGCGACGCCGATCGCCGACCGTTGGATGCGGTCGCTGCCCCGGTCTACCGCGGGGAAGTTCACTGGACGAGCCTCACCACCGGGGCTTGTTGGGCAGCCAGCCCGACCGCCCCGATTCGCTCATCGCGTCGGCGTACTCGGCCGCCATCGACTCCACCGACGAGTACGCGAGCGGGTCGGACTCCTCGTAGCGGTCGCGTGCCCGTTCGACCAGGTCGTCGTCGAGTTCGACCCCGAGACCGGGGTCGTCCGAGAGGCTGATCGTCCCGTCGGATATCTCGACCGGCGCGTCGCGGATCACGTCGTCGGCCATCCACGGGTAGTGGGTGTCGGGGGCGTACCGGAGCGTCGGCATCGCCGCCGAGACGTGTGCCATCGCGGCCATGCTCACCCCGAGGTGGGAGTTCGAGTGCATCCCGACGCCGAGGTCGAACGTCCGAGCGACGGTGTCGAGGCGCCGAGTGCCGCTGAACCCGCCCCAGTAGTGGTGGTCGCTCAGGATGACGTCGACAGCCCCCATCTCGACCGCAGGGGCGATTTCGTCGAACTCGGTGACGTACATGTTCGTCGCCACGGGGTAGTCCACGTGACGCTTCAGTCGGGCGTGCGCGTTCATCGTCGGGACGGGGTCTTCGAGGAACTGAACGTGGAGGTCCCGGTCCCGTAGGCGGTTCGCGATGTCGATGGCGGTCTCCACGCTCCACGTCCCGTTCGGGTCGATGCGAAGGGGTGTCTCGCGGCCGAACTCCTCCGCCAGAAGGTCGAGCGTCCGCAGTTCCGCCTCGGGCGGCAGGACGCCCCCTTTCAACTTCAGCACGTCGAACCCGTATCGCTCGACGAACTCCGTCGCCTCCTCGACCATCGACTCGGGGCTCATCACCTCCTGTGGAGCTATCGCCGCCCCGTTTGGGTCGGAGTCGGCCCCCTTGAAGAAGAGGTACCCGGAGAACTCCACCTCGTCGCGCATCTTCCCCCCGAGCAAGTTGTAGACGGGTTCGCCGACGGCCTTGCCGAGGAGATCGAACAGCGCCACCTCGATGGCCCCGTACGCCATCGGGTCCTGCAGGCGGTGGGCGAGCGGTCGGCGCTCGTGGGGGTTCGCCCCCTCGACCAGATCGACCGCGCGCTCCAGCGCCGATATCACTCGTTCGTCGCCGTAGGTCTCGCCGACACCGACGGTGCCGTCGGCGGTAGTGAGTCGGACGAGCGTCCGTGCGGCGACCTCGCTGTGTGCGCCCCATGAGTTGCGCAGCGGCGGCTCTCGGTGTGCGACCGGGAGTACCTCCATCTCGCGGACTTTCATGTGTCAACTAGGCACACACCGTAGGGCTCATTAAAGCTATTGGTGGGACCCGATTCGACCGATTCCGGCGTCCCGCCGAAGCTTTTTGTGGGTGTGGGTTGTGATGGCACGCGATGATGGAGTACGAATCACTCAAGTCGGACTTACGCGGCGTCGCCTTCACCAACCCCACTCCGTTCTCCGAGGATGGCGGGGACGTCCTCCACGACGAACTCGCCGACCAGGTCGAGTCGCTGCGGGAGGCCGGCGCGCGACTGGTCATCCCCTGTGGCAACACGGGCGAGTACTACTCCCTCTCGAACGACGAGCGCGCCGCGGTGGTCGAGACGACCGCTGACGTGATGGGCGGGGAGGGGTCAGTCGTCGCCGGGCTCGGCGGGAGTCTCCCGACCGCCCGCGGCCTGCTCTCGCGCTACGAGGACGCCGGCGCGGACGCGGTGATGGTGATGCACCCCGTCCACACGTACATCCACCGCGACGGACTCCGGCGGTACTACGAGGAGCTGATCGACGCGACCCACCTCGGCGTGATCCTCTACAAGCGCGGGGACGAACTCGATGACGACCTCATCGCCGACCTCGCCGGCGAGGAGAACGTGGTCGCCGTGAAGTACGCAGTCAACGACGTGAAGGCGTTCTCCAAGGCCGTCGCCACGACCGAGGCCGACGTGGTCTGGTCGAACGGCATCGCCGAGCGCTTCGCCCCCGCCTTCGCCGTCGAGGGTGCCGAAGGGTTCACCACCGGCGTCGGGAACTTCGCCCCGGAACCCGCGCTCGCGCTGATGGACGCCCTGCGCGCGGAGGACTACGAGCGCGCCCGGGAGATTCGTGAACGCTTCCGGCCTTACGAGGACCTCCGCGAGGAGCCCGGCGCGGAGAGTCACCTCTCGGCCGCCAACAACGTCCCCGCGGTGAAGTTCGGGATGGAGCTCGCGGGCCGCTACGGCGGGCCGGTCCGCCCGCCGTTGGTCGACCTCTCCGACGAGGACGAGGAGCGCGCTCGCGAGTACTACGACCACTTGGTGAGCGGCGAGTACTGACCTCGGCGCCCCGTCGCCCGTCCCGGTCGGAAATCGACTGTCGACCCTTCTCTCCTCGTAGCCGAGCGCCGAACCGTCCGCGGCCCGTTTTAGTCGAGGGGACCGGTTCCCGCCCGACCGGAGTCCGTGGCCCCAGTTCAGTCCAGATTCACGGCCGAATCGTACGACGACACCGCCGCGGCCGACGGCTCGTCGGTCTCGACGTCGACGACGGGGGCGGCGAACTCGGCCTCCAGGATGCCGCTCGGGACGCCCAATCTGACCGGCCCGGTCGGCGGCGTCAGCGCCGTCTCCACCCCGCATGCGACCTCGGTGGGTAGGTCGCGCCGGCGCTCGACGTTGACGTTCGCCTTGACGACCTCGTCGTAGGTGTCGGGATCGATCTCGTGGATCGGCCCCTTCCCGCGCTCGTCGGGGTCGACGTTGGCGGAGACATGGAGGATCGGCACCGGGTCCTCGTAGGCGTTCTTCAGGCCGTGCATCGCGTTGGTGTCGCCCGGTCCGGGGACGGTGAGCGTCGCCGCCGGCCGGCCGCCTCGTAGTACCCCCACGCGATGTGCGGGACGGCGGTCTCGTGGCGGGCCATCACGTAGCGCATCTCGTCGTGCTCGACGACCGTCCGGTCGAGCGGGAGCGTCTGCGTCCCCGGGATGCCGATCAGCGTGTCGACGCCGGCGTCGACGAGCGCCTCGTACACGTGGTTGCCGCCCGTCCTCGCCGTCCGGCCGGCGTCGCTCCCCACGGTATCGGTGTCAGTGTCGGCGTCAGTCATGCACACACCGACCGACCCCACCGGATTAGCCTTTTCCCCGTCGCAAGTCGCCGCCCGAGCGCTCCGCCACTCCCGGTCACCGCTCGCCGACTGTTTCGGACTGTCGCCATCCGCTGACGGCCCCACTCGCCGACGGTGTTCGAGGGACAGGTGCCGGAACACGCAGCGGCGACGCCGGGGTCGAGCGAGGACCGACCGTCGCGCTAACGGCCGAGTCGTTCCGGGCCAGAGCGCCGCGGCGGCCGTCCGCGCCGGAGGGTTCTGCAGCAGCGTCTGCAACTGTTTGCAGATCCGACCGCACGAGACGTGCGGTCGAGCGTGTCATGATTTGCAGACGCTACTACAGCGACCCCGACCGCTCCCGGGTACCTGCCGCAGCGACTTTATAGCCTTGCGGATGTGACTGCTCCGCATGCGAATCAGTGACGTCTCCGCTTGGACGATGAGTTCGCCGATCGACCCCCCACAGGAGCGCCGCTTCTACGGCGGGGTCCGTCGGCTCCTGAAGCGCGACGCCGTGCTCGTCCGCCTCGAAACCGCCGACGGTACGGTCGGTTTCGCGCCCGGCGGGGCGAGCAGTTCGGCGATGCGCGAGTACTTCGAGGGCGCCTCCCACGGCGGGTTCGTCGACCTCCTCGAGTCGGACGTCGCAGATGCGGTCGCCGGCGCAGACGCGGACGACCCGACGGAACTCGCGACCCGAATCCGCGACCTGGGGCTGCCGCGGCTCCTCGAGTCGCAGGCGATCTCGGCGGTGGACGTCGCCGCCCACGACGCGTGGGGGAAAGCGGCGGGGACACCCGCCTACGAACTCCTCACCGGGGAGACGGCGGACATCAGCACGTCGCTCCCGTTGTACGCGAGCGCCGGGATGTACATGGAGCCGGAGGGGTACGCCGAGCAGGCCGCAGCCATCCGGGAGCGCGGGTTCGGCGGCTACAAGTACCGACCCGGGCTCGGCCCCGACGAGGACCGCCGGACGCTCCGCCTGCTCCGGAAACGCGTCGGCGACGAGATGGACCTGATGGTCGACGCCCACACTTGGTGGAAGATCGGCGAGTGCTCCTACACGTTCGACGAGATCGTCGCCCTCCTCGACGACTTCGGTGAACACGACCCCTACTGGATCGAGGAGCCCGTCGAGCCCGGCGATCACGGCGCTTACACCCGGCTCGCGGAGCGCACCGACCTCCCGCTTGCGGGCGGCGAGAGCGAGGAGTCCTCCGAGGGGTTAATCGCCCTCGTCGAGGACGGCCGCGTCGACTTCCTCCAAGGGGACGTGCGACACCACGAGGGGTTCACGGGGACGATGCGCGCGGCCCGACACTGCGCCGGGCGCGACGTCCGGTTCGTCCCGCACAACTTCGGGACGAACCTTGGGCTCGTCGCCAATGCCCACCTCACCGCGGCGGCACCGGAGACGCGGCTCCTCGAGTACCCCGTCTTCGGTGACGACGTCGCCGGGATGTACCCATTCCCGCTCGCCGAGGCGATCCTCGACACCGACCTCGATCTCGAGAATGGAACGCTCGACGTCCCCGAGGGTCCCGGCCTCGGGGTCGAAGTGAACCTCGACGTCGTCGAGGAGTACCCCGAGATCGAGGGGCCGTGGACCGAGTTCGAGTACGACGAGGGCGTGATATCCGACGGGGAGTAGGCCGCCAGGAACAGTCCCCCGGTCGGGCTCTTTCCTTTCTCGGTTACTGCTCTTCGAACGCATCCGCACACTCCGCCAGCGTCCGCCCTGCTCCCTCCTCGAGGTAGATCGCGTCGGCGCCGTCGCGCCCGTAGTCCGTGGCGCGCCCGAGGCCCACCCCGCGACTCCCGGCGGGCGGGTAGCGCGTCGCGTCGACAACCGCCTCGGCCTCCGCGGCGGTGTCGACCATCGGGACGAGCAGCGCGTCCGGGTCCAAGTCGAGGGTCCGCTTCAGCTCGACGGGGTCGTGGCCGCCGACACGAACGAGCGTCTCCATCTCCCCCGGTGCGGCGTCGACCGCCCGGAGGAGGCTCGCCATCGTCTCGAAGGAGACCGGAGCGTGCTCGGCGTCGACACAGAGGAAGTCGAAGCCGCTCCCGGCGAGCAGTTCGGCGACCATCGGATGCGGCACCGAGAGCCAGCCGCCGAGCAGGGGCTCGTCGGCCGCCGCGGCGCGGCGGAGGCGCGGGCCGGCATCGTCATCGCCGTCCGCGGTATCTGCGTGGCTCCCCGCCGTGTCGCCGCCGGTGCCATCGACGCCCTCGCCCGACCCGTCGTCGCCGCCGCTCCCGCCGCCGTACCCCGTCATCCGAACATCGTACCGGGGTCGAGGAGGTGCTCGGAGACGACGTCCTCGTCGAGTTCGATGCCGAGCCCCGGGGTCTCGGGCACGTCGATGTACCCCTCCTGGATGAGCGGTTCGTCGCGGACGAGCATGTCGTCCCACCAGTCGACCTCCAGAGCGTGATACTCCAGGGTGTCGAAGTTCGGAACCACGGCGCCGAGGTGGACGCAGGCTACGGTTCCGACGGGGCTACAGACGTTGTGCGGGGAGAAGGCGATGTAGTTCTCCTCGGCGCGGCTGGCGATGGCCTTCGACTCGGCGAGACCGCCGCAGGTGCTCGGGTCCGGCGTGACGACGTCGACGCCGAAGTCGTACAGCAGCTCCTTGAACTCGTGGACGCGGAAGCGGTTCTCCCCCGTCGCCAGCGGCGTGTCGGTCGCGCGGTTCACCTCGCGCTGGGCGTCCATGTTCTCCGGTGGAACGACGTCTTCCAGCCACATCAGGTCGTACGGCTCCAGTTCGTTCGCGATGCGCTTTGCGCTGTCCATCGAGTAATCCCAGTGGATGTCGAACGCGAGGTCGATCTCGTAGCCGATCGCCTCCCTGATGGCATCCACCGTGTCGACCTTCCGCTGGATCGCCGCGTTGCCCACCCGACCGTTGTACGGGTCGGGGTGGTTGTCGAACGGCTGGTCGAGGTCGAACTTCAGCGCGGTGAACCCCATGTCTGCGACGCGTTTCGCCTCCTCGGCGTACGCCTCGACGGAGTAGGCGTCCTCGTCGTGGGCCGCGTGGTAGCCGTGCTCGAGTTCGAACGCTTCGCCGGCGTGGCAGTCGCAGTAGATGCGCACCGAGTCGCGGTACTTCCCGCCCAGCAGTTGGTACGTCGGTACGCCGAGGATCTTCCCGGCGGCGTCCCAGAGGGCGATCTCGATGCCGGAGGCCGCCGTGACGACCTTCCCGGTCGTCCCGCCGTGGCCGGAGGTCTCCTGGACCATCCGGCGGAACAGGCGCTCGACGTCGAGGGGGTTCTCGCCGACCAGAAACTCCTCCATGTACTCCATCACTTCGACGACACCGCCGCCGCGGTACGACTCGCCGAGGCCCGTGACGCCCGCGTCGGTGTGGACCCGAACGAGGTTCCACTCGAAGTTCCCCTCGACGACGCAGGTCTCGATCCCCGTGATTTCGACGTCCCGGCCCTCCCCGCGCGTCGGCGCGTGGTTCGAGAAGTCCCTCATCGAACCCTCCCCGAGGATGGCTGATAGTCGACGCGCTCTCCGTCAGTCTGACCGCTGGCTCGTGTCCGCATCGTCGTCAACCAAACGACCGCGCTACACCATAACAGTTCGCACGGTGCCGGTTCGTGCCGGGAGTTCGTGCGACCGTTCGGCGGGAGTCGCCAGAGACCCACCGAAGTGCCACCCGACTCGGCTCGTCGGCCGACCGCAGTCGCGTCGGCCGGACGGCTTACTGCTCCCGGAGGTCGTCTCGGTCCTCGTTCTCGCCCGTCTCCGACGGATGTGGCGGCCGGTCGTCCTCGTGTTCGGGCGTCACCTCCCCCGCTTCGACCAGCGACTCCAGCGGGTGATCGTAGACGCCGGCGAGCGGCAACTCCACGCGCCCGCGTCGGCACGAGGACTCGTGGCCGGCGAACAGTATCTCGGTCGTGTTCAGCGCGTGGCGAGCCTCCAACTCCGTCTCGCCTCCGCCGTCGAGTGCGTCGAGGACGTCGTCGATAGCGCGGTCGACCCGCCCGTCGAACTCGTCGGCGACCTCGACCTCGGTCCACCCCTCGCCGTCGCGGCGATACGCCAGTCCGAGGCCGTCCCGGCGACCGATTTCGACGACGCCATCGACGCCGACGAGACGGAACCAGCAGTCGTAGAAGTCGTAGGGGCCGTCCGACAGCGGGACGTCGTCGCCCGTCGCGGCGACCCCGTGGACACCGTTCTCGTACTGCCAGGAGACGAACGCGTGGTCGGCCGTGTGGACGCCGTAGCGGACGTGCTCGGTACTGTAGTCCAACTGCCCCATCACCCACGCGCCGCGGTGCTCGTCGTTGAACATCGCCGCGAGATCGAGGCTGTGGGTGCCGTTGTCGAAGAAGTTCCCCCACGAGATCTCGATGCGCTCCAAATCGCCGACGACGCCGTCGTCCAGCAACTCTTTCGCCCGGCGAAACGGGTCGCCGAACCGCCGCTGGTGCCCGAAGGTGAGTTGGACGCCCTCGCGGTCGCAGACGTGGACCATCGCCCGCGCCCCGGCCCAGGTGCGGGCCATCGGCTTCTCGCAGTGGACGGCTTCGACGCTTCCGTGCTCGGCACAGCCGATGACGATGTCGGCGTGAGTCGGGATGGGGGTACAGACGCTCACGAGGTCGGGGTCGACGCTGTCGAGCATCGCCTCGTAGTCCTCGTAGACGCCGTCCTCGGGCACGTCGTACTCCGCGGCGAACCGGTCTACGTACTCGGGGACGACGTCCGCACAGGCGACGACGTCGCAGCCGTCGCGGTCGCGGTAGGCGTCGGCGTGCTCATAGGCGAACGCGTGGCTCCGTCCGCTGATGTCCGTCTCCCGCCCCGGCCCGACGCCGACGACGGCGACTCGATGTGACATGTGTGTCTGTGTGACGGGGTGACGTTTCACGCTTGGGGCGGCTGTAGCGATCGTGTTTAGTCAGGGGAACCCGACAGTAGGAGGTCTAAGTCGGAGCCTCACGCAAGGAGCCCCACCCTGAGCCGGGTGGTCGGGCAATCGTCGTTCGCGCCTCGGTCGGTGAAACTCGAGGGCCGGAGGTCGATTCTCTCGCCGCTCAGATGAGGTACTGCTCCAGGGCGTCATCGTCGAAGGTGACGCCGTGGCCGGGGCGGTCCGGGATGGGGAGTTCGCCGTCCTCGGCCTCCATCGGGTGTTCGAGTACGTCGTCGAACGCCTTCACGTCCGAGTCACGGTAGAAGTACTCCGCCCAGAGGCCGTTCTCGATAGCGCCCAGCAGGTGGACGTGCAGGTCCCAGTTGTAGTGCGGGGCGACCGGAATGTCGTAGGACGCGGCGGTGTTGGCGACGCGCAGCCACTCGGTCACTCCGCCGACGACGGAGACGTCCGGCTGGACGATCTCGACGGCGCCCTCGCGCAGGAGTTCGGCGAACCCGTACCGCGAGAACTCCAGTTCGCCCGCGGCGACCGGGTACGGGAGCGCGTCGTTCACCTCGCGCATCAGCGAGACGCTGTCGGGCATCACCGGCTCCTCGATGAAGTACGGGTCGTACTCGGCGAACGCCCGGCAAGCGCGCACTGCCTCCTGCTTGTTCGACCACTTCCCGTTGGCGTCCATCAGCAGCGTCCGGTGTGGGCCGATCGTCTCCCGGACCGCGGCGACGCGCTCGACTTCGCGTTCCAGGGACTCGCGGCCGACCTTCATCTTCACGACGTCGTGGCCGCGGTCGACGTAGCGCTTCATCTCCTCGCGCAGGCCGTCGAGCCCCTTCTCGTCGCGGTAGTAGCCGCCGCTGGCGTAGGCGGGAACGCTCTCCTTGCTCGCGCCGAGCAGTTTGTATAGCGGGAGGTCGGCCCGCTTACCCTTCAGGTCCCACAGCGCGATATCCACGATGGAGATCGCCCGCAGGAGAACGCCCTTCCGACCGATCTGGACCGTCCCGTCGAACATCTCGCGCCAGAGGCGCGTCGTGTCCGCCGGGTCCTCCCCCTCCACGACCGAGGCGAGCAGTTCGGAGACGGCATCGGCGACGAGTGTCGCACCCCCGTAGCCGAGCGTGTAGCCTATCCCCTCGTTACCCGCGTCGTCGCGGATACGGACGACCGCGTGGTCGCGCTCCTCGACGACGCGCGTCGCGAACGCGACCGGTTCGTCGAGCGGGATGGAGACGGCGAAGCTCTCGATGTCGCTGACTGTCATGCGTGCGACCGGTCACGACCGACTGGGAAAACGATTGGGGTGTAAGAACACCCTACAATCGATTGGTCGCGTCCCAAAGTCGTCTAAAGTTCGCCTCTGGTAGCCTCCACTGAGAGGTCACAGCTTATTGATGTTTTGGTCGAACGCTGGAGCAGCTCGTGCTTGAACGCCTGATACTGCTCAGGGTTGGCGTAGTCTACGAGGCGCAACTGAAGTAACGCCTCTAATCCGGCTGCTGACCACCGCATCCACTGATTCTTGCACCGCTTCGAGACCTCTCCCATCGCCCGTTCGACCGGGTTCGAGGTCCACGGCACCTCGAACCCATCCACAGCCTCCTCAGCGAACAGCATCATCGATGGAAGCCACCTCCGCAGATACGTTGCGGTTTTCGGCGACGAGAGTTGATCCAGTTGCCACGCGAGATGGCGGATACGCTGTTTCGTGGTGGCGATCCGCTCGCGGATCGCCGCCCACTCCTCGTTTGGACGATGCTTCTCGACCGAATTCTTCAGGTGAAAGAGATCGTTTGAGACCTCCGAGACGATCTGGTTGCGCTCTTCGAGGCAGAACGCACCGTCTTCCCAGAGTTTGTAGCTGGTCGTCCGAGGCACGTGGACTAGATCGAGTTGGTGCAGGCGGTCTTCGGTGGTGAACGCCTCGGTGAGTCCCTCCTCGGCGTCACTGACGACCCTCGCGTCGTCAGTGACCGCCTCGATCTCGTCGAGTGCGGTAGCAGTGTCGTCCCAGGCGTTGTCGACCGAGACGTCCAAGAGGGTGGTTGCGTCGTCTTCGTCTTGGCCGAGTGTGACGTGGACGTCGTTGTAGGCGGTGGCGTCGTCCTGACTGTGGCACTTGGTTCCATCAGCGAGAACTGTGTCGGCGTTCGTCCCTGTCTCTTATACACATC
>NZ_AOME01000030.1 GCF_000336935.1 Halococcus salifodinae DSM 8989
TCCATCGATGATGCTGTTCGCTGAGGAGGCTTGCGACGAGCTGTTCGAGGATCGTGGCCTCGATGTTCTGCTCGGTGAGTTCCTCACCGAGCGCGGCGAGCGGTACGGTTTTGTTGTCGTCGATGCTGAGTTCGAACCGCACGTCGATTGTGGCGTGCATGGGGCACCTCTCGTGATGGTTACCAGAGGTGACCCCGCTTCCACGGAGTCAATTACTACTCGACTTTAGACGGCTTTGAGACACGACCAATCGATTCGGTACGCGGTTCAGAAGTGGGCGAACTTGTCCCGCCGGTAGAGGTCAATCTCGCTGGCGACGTTCGGCGACTCGCGGCTCGCGGCGAAGGCGATGGCCTCGGCGACTTCCGGGGGTTCGGTCACCTCGCCCGCCTCGAACTCGCTCTTGAGCGGGTCGCCGTCCTCGGAGCCGAACTCCGTGCGCACCTCGGTCGGGTTGATCACCGACACAGCGACGCCGTCGTCGCCGACGGCCCCCTCCAGGCTGAGCGCGAACCCGCGTGTCCACCACTTCGTCGCCGCGTACACCGGAGCGTCAGGGCGGGGGTACTGCCCGGCGAAACTCCCGACGAACACGAGGTTCCCCCCGGAGTCCTTGAGGTGAGGGAGCGCCGCCCGCGACGTGAAGAAGGTCCCGCCGACGTTCACGTCCATCATGTGGCGGTACTTCTCCGTCGACAGCTCCTCGACCTCACCCTCGCGACCCAGGCCGGCGTTGTTGACGACCACGTCGAGGCCGCCGAACGCGTCGACGGTCGCCTCGACCATCGCCTCCACCTGCGCCTCGTCGGTGACGTCTGTCGGGGCGACGAGCGCCTCGACGCCCTGCTCGGACTCCAGTTCGTCGGCGAGCGACTCCAGTCGGTCCTCGCGCCGCGCCGCGAGAGCGACGTTCGCCCCGCGTTCGGCGAACTTACGGGCGGTCGCCGCGCCGATCCCCGAGGTCGCGCCGGTGACGAGCGTCGCTGCCTCCGCTAGCGGGTCGTCTGTTACCATACCTTGCCATCACGCTTCAGCGATAAAAGGGGGCTGATGTGTGCGGACGGGTCCGGTGCGGATCGACGCTCGCCGCTACTTCTGCACCGGTCGGGCTATC
This sequence comes from Halococcus salifodinae DSM 8989, assembly GCF_000336935.1. Classification (NCBI taxonomy): domain Archaea; kingdom Methanobacteriati; phylum Methanobacteriota; class Halobacteria; order Halobacteriales; family Halococcaceae; genus Halococcus; species Halococcus salifodinae. The sequence goes on from NZ_AOME01000030.1 coordinate 1,115, forward strand.
CCCCATACCCCCGATCGTTCCGGTCGGCCCCCCGCCCCGTCCCGTTCTCAGGCCGCCGAGGCGGTGATCGCCGCCCTCGAGACCCCGACCGCGGGCGTCGCCCAAGCCGGCGACGCGTTCGCGTCTCCGGTGGTCGCCTCCCCGGTCACCGCGTCTCCAACGGCGCCGTCTTCGGGAGTCGCGTCCGCGCGGAGTCGCTCGCCGAGTCGGCGGAGGGCGGCGACGTCGCCCGAGAGGGCCTGGCTGTCGGCCCGCTCTGCAAGCGCCGTCGCCACTGACTGCTCGGCCTCGCGTAACTCTGCGGCGAGGCGGTTCGCCCGCTCGACCTGTTCCGGCGTTGCCAACCCCTCGCGGACGGCTGCCAGCAGGTCGCGGGCGTCACTCGACACCGCGATCGCCTGCCTGCCGTGGCCGGCGATTTCGGCGCTGCTGTTCCCCTCCCACCGGATTTCGGTAGCCTCCTCGTCGACGACGCCGACGAGGAACGACGCCTTCCGGAGCTGGGTGTCGGTCGGCGACACCCCGGGGTTGACGTCGCCGCTCGCGTCGATCGTCATCAGCGCCGTGCGCTCGGCGGGGTTGTACGCGTCCGAGGGGTAGGCCCCGCCGGCGAGGGCGCCGACGCCCACAAGGAGAATCGCGAACACGATCACCCCGAGGAACACCCGCGGGGCGCCCCGGACGGGCTCGACCCCCTCGAAGGGGTTGTCCCGGGTCCGGTCGAACGACAGTGAACAGGCGCTCGCGACCGCGTCGGCCACCGTTCCGGTCTTCTTCGAGGCGCCGGTGACGACCATCTGTCCGCCGTCGGTCACCCGGACGAAACAGTTGTGGAACCCGCTGTAGGTGACGGTGAGTCCCGGTCCCTCGTCGAACGCGTCGCGTTCGATACGGTCGTACGTGCCGTCGCCCTCGAGGGACGCGTACACCGATTCGAGGGCCTCGAAGGCGTCGTCCACCGACGAGCCCGAGACGTAGACGGCGCCTTGCTCCTCGCTGAACCCGGCGTCCTCGTCGGCGTAGCGTCGGTAGTACGACAGGGCGGTCGCCTTCGAGTGTGCGAGCCCGGCAGGGAGGCCGGCGGCGACGACGGCCAGCGCGAACCCCCCGACGAACCGGAGCGGCGACCCGCCGTAGCTGATGGTCGCCCAGAGGGCAGTCAGCCCGACCAGTAGTCCGCCACCGTACGAGAGGGTTCTGAGCTTGTTCACGCCCATCACGGCTCAGCCCAGGAACGTCCGCTTCAGTCGTCCCACGATGCCGGAGCTGCGCGCCTCGCTCTCGGCCTCGCAGACGGGGTCGAGCTTTCGCTCCAGGTCCTCTCGGTCCTCGAATCGCTCTACGTCGACCGCCACCAGCAGCTCCGAGAGCATCATCGTGTTCCCCTTCTCGTCGATCTGTACGCTCTCGAGCGCGTAGTTGCGCTCCAAGCGCCCAGCCGACACCGGGTACGACCAGCCGGCGTCGGCGACGAGTTGGTGGACCGCGTCGGGGCCGTGTGCCATACGTTGGCAACGACGGCGCTCGAACATAAAGACATCGTCGTCGTCCCGTGGTCCTGCGGTCTTCCTGCGTTGGCCCGACCTCCGGCGGTGCTCCGCCGCCGTTCCGGGTCGCTCTGGTCAGGCCACCCGGTTTCGGAGCACGCCGTCGTCCGCCTCCAGCCGTTCCCAGTTGGTCGCGAGGATCTCGGCGCAGCGCTCGTAGTACGCCGGCGTGTGTCCGGAGCTGTGCGGGGTGACGAACGCGTTGTCGAGGTCCCACAGCGGGTGGTCGCCGGGCAGCGGCTCGGGGTCGGTGACATCGAGCGCGGCGCCGCCGATCGCGTTCCCCTGCAGCGCCGAGACGAGCGCGCCGGTGTCGACGACGGGGCCGCGGGCGACGTTCACCAGGACGGCGTGTGGCTCCAGCGTGTCGAGTTCGACCGCGCCGATCAACCCCCGCGTCGCGTCGGTCAGCGGGCAGGCGAGGGCGACGTAGTCGCTGCGCGAGAGAGCGTCCCCGAACGCCTCGTCGTCGCGGAAGCCCACTACCTCGTCGGTCGGTCCGCCCTTCCCCGGCGAGTAGCGCGCGCCGATCGTCGTCACGCCGAACCCGTCCAGCCGCTCGACGATCGCTTCGCCGATGGCGCCGAGGCCGACGACGGTGACGGTGCTCCCGTGCAGCTCGCTTGCCTGCCCCTGTCGCCACTCGTTGCGCTCCTCCTGGCGCCAGAACTGGCGGAACTCCCGCGCGAACGAGAGCATGCTTCCGATCACGTGCTCGGCGATGTTGGGCCCGTGAACACCGGAGGCGTTGGTCACGGCCACCCCCCGGTCGGCGAGCGCCTCCAGCGGCAGGTCGTCGACGCCCGCGGACATGCAGGCAAACAGCTCCAGGTTCGACGCCCCGTCGAGCATCTTGCGGTCGATGCTCCCGCCGGTGACGACGCGGGCGGTTTCGACGCCCTCGCGCTCGGCCGCCGCGGTCCGGGCGCGCCCGACGCGCACGCTGTCCGGCAACCGCTCCCGGAGTGCGTCGACGTACTCCGCCGTCGAGATGCCGTGGGCGCCTTTCCTGAGCACGAGCACGTCCGCCTGGCCGCTCCCGTCAGTCGACATGCACCGCTCTACCGGTCCCCGGCGAATATAGTTGTCTCCGGACGTGGACCCAGCCGGGAGGTCGACGCGTCCGTCGCCACGAACGCCGCGTCGGACCGGACCCACGTCGGACGTTGGACACCAGCGCGACGGCGGCCGGAGCTTTATCGCCTCGGCGCCCCGTCGGGGAGACAGAGACATGGAGTTCCCCGACGCCGACACCGTCGACGACGTGCTCCCGCCGGTGTCCTACCCCGAGTTCGTGGACGTCAGTTACGACCCGCCGACACCGAAGGTCGCCGACCCGGCCGCCGCGGCCCGCGACGCGGTCTCCGACCTCCCGCTCGACACGCTGCCGGCCGGCGCCACCGTCGCGGTCGGCCTCGGTAGCCGCGGGATCACGGACGTCGTCCCGGTCGCGACCGCGGTGGTCGAAGACCTGCAGTCGCGCGGGTTCGAGCCGGTCGCGATTCCGGCGATGGGGAGCCACGGCGGCGCGACGCCGGAGGGCCAGCGCCGGACGCTCGCTGCGCTCGGACTCGACGAGGAGGCGCTGGGCTGTCCGGTCGACGCCCGCATGGGGACCGAGGTGGTCGGCGAGACGCCCGCCGGCGCCCCGGTCCACCTGGCACTACCGGCAGTCGAGGCCGACGGTGTCCTCGTCGTCAACCGGGTGAAAGCCCACACCAACTTCCAGGGCCCGTTCGAGAGCGGACTGACCAAGATGGCCGCCGTCGGGTTGGGAAAGCAGGCCGGGGCGAGCGCGATTCACGACCGCGCGCTCGTCGACGGCTACGTCGAGTCGTTGGGGTCGACGTTCGAGGTCGTCCGCGAGTCGATTCCGCTGCTCGGCGGGGTCGCAATCGTAGAGAACTTCTACGACGACACCGCCGAGGTCGCCGGACTCGCCGCCGACGCGCTCCCCGACGCCGAGACGGACCTCCTCGAACGCGCCTACGAGTACATGCCGACGCTCCCCTTCGACGATCTGGACGTACTCGTCGTCGACGAGGTCGGGAAGGACGTCTCCGGCACCGGGATGGACACCAACGTGATCGGACGGTACAGCGCGCTCAACACGGACGACCCCGAGCAGCCGACCATCGACCGGATCGTCGTCCGGGGGCTGACCGAGGCGACCCACGGCAACGCCCACGGAATCGGACTCGCCGACGTGACGACCGCATCCGTCGCCGCCGAACTCGACCTCGACCAGATGTACGCCAACGCGCTCACGAGCGGGTCGCTATCGAAATCCGCGCTCCCGGTCGTGCTTCCGGACGACGAACGCGCGCTCCGGGCCGCGGTCTCCTCGTTCGGTCCTTACGACCCCGAGACGGTCCGGGTCGCCTGGGTCCGCGACACGGGCCACCTCTCCGCGTTCCGCGTGTCGCCCGCGCTGGCCGACGACCTCCCCGAGCACGTCGAGGCGGTCGGACGCTCGCGTCTTTCCTTCCCGGACGGGGACGCACGGTTCGAGTCGGTCGGGGACGGCTGATTGTAGCACCGTCTGCAGGTCATCACACACTCGACCGCACGACGGCGTGCGGTCGGATGAGTAACCAGTTGCAGACGCCACTATAGCTGTCCCGGCGCCGCGTTCTCCTGCCCCCGCGCCCGCTTGCCACGTGGTAAACCTCTTTACCCCTCCGGCTTCGACGTTCCGGTCGCAATGAACCTCGAGATCGGCGGAAACGCGGCACTCGTAACGGCATCCAGCAGCGGCCTCGGGAAGGCGTCGGCGCGGGCGCTCGCCCGTGAGGGCGTGAACGTAGTCATCAACGGCCGGGACGGGGAACGACTGGAGGATGCGGCCGAGGAGATCCGCGCGGAGGCGACGGGTGATGTCGTCACGCAGGCGGGCGACCTCACGGACCCGGACGACGTGGAGACGCTGGTCGAGACGACCGTCGACGAGTTCGGCGGGCTCGACCACCTCGTGACGAGCGCCGGGGGGCCGCCCTCCGGTGCCTTTCTCGACACCGACGACGAGGACTGGCAGCAGGCGTACGAGCTGCTCGTGATGAGCGTCGTCCGGCTCGCCCGCGCGGCCGAACCCCACCTCAGGGAGGGCGACGGCGGCAGCATCGTCACCATCACCTCCCGGAGCGTGAAGGAGGCGATCGACTCGCTCGTCCTCTCGAACTCGGTGCGGATGGGCGTCATCGGGCTCGAGAAGACCCTCTCGAAGGAGTTCGCCCCCGAAATCCGCTCGAACGCCGTCCTCCCGGGCCCGCACGAAACCTCTCGCATCGAGGACCTCGTGAACCAGGCCATCGAGCGCGGCGAGTACGACTCCTACGAGGAGGGACTCGCGGACTGGGCGACCAACCCGCTCGAAAAGATCGGCGACCCGATGGAGCTCGGCGACACCGTCGCCTTCCTCTCCTCGCCGAAGGCGGGGCACATCAACGGTACCGCCATTCCCATCGACGGCGGGACGACTGGCGCGAACCTCTGACCGTCGGGCGACGCGCCCCCTGACTCTCCTGCACCGGTCGTTTTCCCCCGGCCGAAGCTTGATGTGCCCTCCCACACGTGTTTCGGCCACCCATGCGAGAGGTAGACTTCGAGGACGCGGAGACGTACGAACCGGACGAGGGCTGGCGGCGCGTATCGATGACGGGCAGTGAGCAGTTCTCCTTCGAGTGGTTCGAGAAACCGCCGAGACACTCCTCGCCGATGCACGACCACGAGAACGAGCAGGTGTGTCTCTGCCTGACGGAGGAACTCACCGTCGCCACCGAGGACGACGAGGTCACCTTAGAGCGGTTCGACTCGGTGTGGCTCGACGCCTGGGAGACCCACCGCGTCGAGAACACCGGCGACGAGCGGGCGGTCGGCCTCGACGTGTTCGCCCCGGGTCGCTCCTTCGACTTCTGGACCGACCGCGAGGAGGAGTAGCGTGCGGTACCTGGCCCGCACCGCCGACGGCCGGGCGCTGCTCGGCGACGACGAGGGGTTCCGCCCGCTGTCGGCGACGGACCCGTCGCTCTCGACAGTCCGGGACGCACTCCCGCGGGCGGCCGACGGGGACCTCCCCGACCCGGCCGGGGCGACTGCGTCGCCGGTCCCACCCGACCGGCTCTCCCTGAGCACGCCGCTGCCGGACCCCGGAAAGCTGTTCGGCATCGGCCTGAACTACACCGACCACGCGGCCGACCTCGACGAGGACAGCCCCGACGAGCCGGCGAGTTTCTTCAAGCCGGCCACCGCGGCGACCGGCCCCGGCGGTCCGATTCGGCTCCCGCCCCGCGAGCGCACGGACCGGGTGACTGCAGAGGCCGAACTGGCGGTCGTGGTCGGACGCACGTGCCGGAACGTCGCCGCCGAGGACGCCGACGCGGCCATCGCGGGGTTCGTCCCCGTGATCGACATGACCGCCGAGGACGTGCTCCGGCGCAACCCCCGCTTTCTCACCCGCGCAAAGAGCTTCGACACGTTCCTCGTGATCGGGCCGCACATCGCCGTCTCCGAGGGCCGGATGGCGCTCGACGACGTCTCGGTGCGGACGGTCGTGAACGACGAGGTCGTCGCGGAGAACCGGATCGCGAACATGCACGTTCCGCCGCGCGAACTGGTCGCGTTCCACTCCGAGGTGATGACGCTCGAACCCAGGGACGTGATCTCGACCGGAACGCCCGGCGCTCACCCGATCGAACACGGCGACGCGGTGCGGGCGGAGGTCGACGGGGTCGGCTCCGTCGCGGCCGACGTCGTCGAGTGAGGCGCGGAGGCAACTCGGAAGCGGGCCAGTATACCGTCAGGTTCCTGCAGCGGTCGCGTTCCCGCCGGTCGTGAGTTCCGCGACGCAGTCCGTTCCCAGTTGCAGTCCGTCGGGGGTCGTCACGTGCGACAGCAGTACGCGCGCCCTCCCTACCGATCTGCGGGGGTCGACGTTGTCCGACTGGCTGCCGGACTGTCTCGTTGCTGTGCTCGTACTGTCCGGCGTCTGGTAGACGATCACACCCATCGTGTACCGGCCCCATCGGAGGGCCACCGTCCGGTCGGCGGCCAGCGCGGCGCCCGCCACGGCGGCGCGGTCCTCGTCCGGCCACCGGTCGATCGTGAGTACGACTGTCCCCCCCGACGGGCTCCGGTAGCTCGTCTTGTGGCGAATCTCCGGCAGGTAGGGGATCGAGAGCTCGTTCGGCCCCCGGAAGGAGCTGACGTTCGTCGCCAGCCGGATCGCCCAGCCGTCGAGTCCGAAGGCGGTGGCGACGGCGACCGGTTCGGGCCTGAGGGTCGCAGGATGCGCGTCCCGTGGTGGCCGAGGGCAGGCGCTCCCGCTCCAGTCAGTCGCGCCGAGCGCGCCCGCTGGCACCGTCGGACTCGTGGTCGGTCCCGGGGTCGACTGTCCGCCGGTCGCTTCCGCCCCAGTCGCGGTCCGACCGTCGGAGGTAACCCCGGCGTCGGTGGACCCGACACCGACCCAGGGGACGGCTGCGGGTGCGGCGGTCACGACCAGCGCCGCGAGAGCTACTACGAGGAGAGCCCCGGCGGCGGCGCCGGTCGCCTGCCGGTCCGATACGTCGCCGACCCGAGAGCGAACCTGCCGAACGTCGAATCCGGCGAGGCGTTCCCCTCCACCGGCGTCGGCGAACGCGCCGCCCCCGAAGTGTCGGTCAAGGAGCGACGGGAGGTCCCCGCGGTCGACGGCGTACAGCGCCATCGCGTGGAGGTCGACCGCGTCGACGACCCGGACGCCACACAGAGCCGTGTCGCCGTCGACCGCCCGGCCGACGACGACCGCGTCGACGTCCGGGTCGGCTCCGCTCCCGAGGTCGGTCGCCCGCCGATGCGTCGTCGCCACTACGAGCCGGCGGCACTCGCCGGTCGGGCGGTCGACGATCAACCCCTCGTCCGTCCGCTCGACCGTCCCGCCCCGGGCCGATTCGAGGTCGGCGACGAACCCGACGAGCGCCCCGCGGTCCATCCCACGCAGTTCGCGGACGAACGCGTCCCGTGGTGGTGGGTCCATTCGACCCGTCTCAGAGACGTCCGCGGAGGTCGTCGACGACCGCCTCGGTGCCGGCGTCGACGCCGAGATCAGGCGTTCGGGGGGCGTCGGCGTCGGCGAGCTGGTCGGCCACTGCGCTCTCCAGACGCTCCCCGGCCACCCCCTCGCCGAGGTGATCGAACAGCATCGCCCCGGAGAGGACGGTCGCGAGTGGGTTGGCGACGCCCTGCCCCACGATGTCGGGGGCGCTGCCGTGAACCGGCTCGAACATCGACGGGTAGTCACCCTCGACGTTGACGTTCGCGGAGGGGGCGAGCCCCATGCTTCCGGTGACGATGGCGCCGAGGTCGGTGAGAATGTCGCCGAAGAGGTTCGAGGCGACGACGACGTCGAACTCATCGGGACGGCGGACGAAGTCCATCGAGGCGGCGTCGACGAGCAGGCGCTCGACCTCCACGTCGGGGTACTCCTCTCCTACCTCCGCGACGACGTCGTCCCACAGGACCATCCCGTAGGCCTGGGCGTTCGACTTCGTCACGTTGGTCAGCTTTCCCCCGCGCTCGGTCGCGGCCTCGAACGCCGCGCGGACGACGTCCTCGGTCCCCTGTCGGGTGAACACCGCGCTCTGGATCGCTACCTCGTGGTCGAACCCGCGGTGTTCGCGTCCGCCGACGTCCGCGTACTCGCCCTCCGTGTTCTCCCGGAAGACGACCAGGTCGATGTCGCCGCCCCCGTACCCCCGCAGTGGGCTCTCGACGCCGTCGTACAGCACGGCCGGGCGCTCGCACACCTGCTGGTTGAAGCGCTTGCGGATGGGAAGCATCAGCCCTCGCAGTGTGACGTGGTCGGGGATGTCGGGGTGGCCGACCGCGCCGAGGAGAATCGCGTCGCGGCCCCGCAACCGGTCGATTCCGTCGTCGGGCATCATCGACCCCTCGTCGAGGTAGCGTTCGCTCCCCCAGTCGAAGCGTTCGTAGTCGAGCGAGAAGCCGGCGTCCGCGGCGGCGGCGTCCAGTACGGGTCGCGCGGCCGCTACGACTTCCTGGCCGATCCCGTCGCCCGGAATCAGAGCGATGTCGTATGCCATACTCTCACGTGCCGGAGCGACCCTCAAAAACGTTCGCGTCCCGGTCGTTCCGACGGCCCCTCGGTCGGTGCCGGAACGTCCGAGGGCCGAGTGGCGGTCGGCGTCGAACGGTCAGTCGGCGGCCGTGTCGGACTGCTCCGGGGGCGCCGACACGCTCGCCTGGGAGTGCCCGTGGACGAGCGCGTCCCCAGTTCGGGCGTCGAACAGGTGGATGTTCTCCTCGTCGAAGGTGAGCGTCACCGTCTCACCTTCCTCCGGTTCGATCTCGGAGGGGGTGCGGACCCGGAACTCCTGTCCCGCCAGGTCGAGGTAGATGAAGTTGTCAGATCCGATCACCTCGACGACGTCGACCGTCGCCTCGATGCTCTTCTCGGGTGCCGCACCCGCCTCGATTCGGATGTTCTCCGGTCGGACGCCGAGAATCAGGTCGGAGTCGACGTCGTCGAGGTTTCCGACCATCCCGTCCGATAGCTTGTAGTTCACCTCGTCGCTGACGAGGGTCCCCGCCCCCGTCCCCGTCCCGTCGCGATCGAGTTTCACGTCGAGGAAGTTCATCGACGGCGAGCCGATGAAGTCGGCGACGAACCGGTTGTTGGGCTCGTAGTACACCTGCTTCGGCGTACCGACCTGCTGGAGGCTGCCGTCGTTGAGGATGACGATCCGGTCGGCCATCGTCATCGCCTCCTCCTGGTCATGGGTGACGTATATCGTCGTGATGCCGACCTCCGAGTGGATGCGCGCCAGTTCGGTGCGCATGTGCTTGCGGAGCTTCGCGTCGAGGTTCGACAACGGCTCGTCGAACAGGAAGACGGCAGGCTCGCGCACGATCGCGCGACCCGTGGCGACGCGCTGTTGTTGTCCGCCGGAGAGCGACGCCGGCTTCTGGTCGAGAAGGTCCTCGATACCCATCATGTCGGCGGCCTCCTCGACTCGACGGTTGATCTCCTGGTCATCGAGGTCGGTGCTCAGCTGTAGCCCGTACGCCATGTTCCCCCGAACGGTCTTGTGTGGGTAGAGCGCGTAGGACTGGAACACCATCGCGATGTCCCGGTCCTTCGGCGACTGTTCGTTGATGCGCTGGCCCGCGAGCCGGATTTCGCCGTCCGTGATGGTTTCCAGCCCGGAGACCATCCGCAGCGTTGTCGACTTCCCGCAGCCCGAGGGGCCGACGAAGACGACGAACTCCCCGTCGTCGATGTTCAGGTCGAGCTCTTCGACGGCGACGATGGTGCCCGACGAATCGTCGAATACCTTGGTAACGTTGTCGAGTTCGAGTTGTGACATGGTTTCTCGTTGCATTGTGTTTTCGGCGCGGTCTTATATCTTTGACTCCCGTTTCGACCCGGTCCAGCGGAAAATTATTCCCGGTGGTGGTCACCCGCCCGGGGACCCCCCGAGCCCCTCACCGAGATAGCGGCGCGAGAGGCCGTAGAAGATCACCGGCGGCGCCACGAGCAGCACCACCGAGGCCATCAGCGTGTTCCACTCGCGCAGCACGTCGCTGCCGAGGATGTAGTGGATGGCGACCGTCGCCGTTCGGACGCTCTCGTCGCTCGTGAGCACGAACACCCACAGGAAGTTGTTCCACGCGGTGAGGAACGCGAACAGTGCAGCCGCGCCGATCGCGGGTGCGCTCAACGGCAGGACGATGCGCATGAACGCGGTCAGCTCGTTGTGACCGTCGATCAGCGCCGCCTCCTCGATGTTCTCGGGGATTCCCTGCCGGAAGAACCCCTGCAACAGCCAGATGTTCTGTGGCAGCACGAAGATCGACAGGGCGACGACGATGCCCGGCAGCGTGTTCACCAGATTGAGGAAGTAGAACACCTCGTACACCGGGATCGTCAGCACGATCCAGGGGAACATGATGGTGAACACGGCGGTGTAGAACAGCGCCTGTCGACCCGGGAAGTCGAGCCGTGCGAACGCGTACGCGCCCGGGATGGCGAAGAACAGCGAGATAATCGTCGCCCCGAATGCGACGATGATGCTGTTCCTGAAGTACAGCGGGAACGCGAAGTCAGCCCACACCGCGGAGTACGGGTCGAGGGTGAGCTCCCCCAGCGGGAAGAACCCGGTGTCGGGACTGATCGCCGCGAAGTTGGTAAGGATCGACGTACGAAGGATCCAGTAGTACGGGACCACCGCGAACAGCGCGAACGCGATAATCCCGGCGTACAGCAGCGTCTTGTCTCGTTTGGTTGGATTTAACATGTGAATAGTACCTCAGACGTAGAGGTCGTCCTCCTGATCGATTGCCTTGACGTAGATGACGGCCGCCGACATCGACAGCACGACCATCGCCATCCCGATCGTGTACGCCCGCGCGAAGTTCGTGTTGACGAACGCGACGCGGTACGTGAGGATGCTCATCAGCATCGTCTGCGTACCGGGACCGCCGCCGGTCAGGGCGAACGGCTGGGAGAACTCCGCGATGTTCCACGCCGTCCGCAGCGAGAGGATGACGATCGTCGGGATGAGTAGGTGCGGCAGCGTCACGTCCCGGAACCGGCGGAGCCGCCCGGCGCCCGACAGCGCCGCGGCCTCGTACTGCTCGCTCGGGATGCTCACGATCGCCGCGGCGTAGATGATCGCCGAGTAGGCGTAGTCGTGCCACGTCTGCGCGACGATCAGCGAGACGAACGGCCAGAAGTCCCCGGCGAGGAACGACGGAGCCGTGAGGCCGAAGAGGCCGAACAGCTTGGGGATGAACCCGAAGTTGGAGTCGAGAAACCACATCCAGATCACACCCCCGGCTAGCGGCGCCGAGAAGTACGGCGACATGATCAGGACGCCGACCCAGTCCTTCGCTACCTCGCGGAGTTCGTTCAGCAGGAGCGCGGCGACGACACCAAGCCCTAGCTGTGTGAACGTGGTCCCGAAGACGAACACTATCGTCCAGCCGAACGAGTAGAAGAACAGGTCGTTCGTCAGGAGCCAGGCGTAGTTGTCGAGTCCGATGAACTCCCCCGTGACACCCAGCGAGGCGTTCGTGAACGTCATGAACACCCCCCGGGCGATGGGGAAGTAGAACAGGCCGGTGAAGGCGATGAAGGTGGGTATAATGAACAGGTACCCCACCCAATTGTCCTTGACTCGATCCGTGAGCGTTCGCTCCCCGATTCCGTACCGTTCGCGTATCTGGTCGGCTGTCCGACCCTGTTCCTGTGCCATGATGACTATGACCGATGTGTGACGAATAAATCTTTGCCCCCGCCGACGGGGAGCGGTTGGCGCTGCCCCGAGACGGCGGTCGCTTCAGCCCGAGTCTTCGATCCGGGTCAGCACCCGATCACGGACGACGCCGGGCGTGTCCTGGACGCTGTGCTGGCCGGCGATGGCCTGACTGATCGTCTCGTTGATGTCCGTCCACCGGATCGGGTCGGTGGCACGCAGGTCCCAAGCCCCGCCCGTGTTCGCGTACTGATCGGCGTACTGGTTCTGGTTCTCGATAGACCGCTGGAAGTTCTGGGGCAGATCGGGGTACTCGTTGAGGAGCGGATCCATCTTCGTGGCGAGACCGGGAATGGACTGGTAGTGCTCGCCCCACGCCGGAAGCACGAAGTCGTTGTCGGCGAACAGGTACTGCGACAGCTCCCAGGCGCCCTGCTGCTTGGCGTTGCTCACGCCGCTGAACACGGTGTGGGCCTGTTCGAGCCCCCAGACGTGGCCACCGTGCTGGCCTTCGAGCCCTTCGAGGTCGCTGATTCCGATCTTGCTTCCGTACTCGGGGTCCAACTTCGGGTTCGGTAGCAGCATGAAGTCACCGTCGCCACCGTCCCAGCCGATCGTGATGTCCTCGCTGACTGCGAACCACCGACGGGCGGTCGGGGTCGCGTAGGTGAACGAGGCGACCCGGTCGGTGAGCATCAGCGACGGGATATCCTCGTCGCCCCGCGAGGCGGACTCGTCGCTGCTGAACTCGTTGGCCCGCTTGACGCAGGCCTTGATCATCCCGTCGGTCCGCCGACGGTCCTCCTCCATATCGGAGTTGCCGATGACCACGTCCGGGTTCTCGGGATCGCCGCGGATCCAAGGGTCAGTCCCCCCGGTGTACGCCGTTCGGGCCTGCCCCCAATAGGACTCCAGGTCGCCGCCGACGCCGGTTTCCTCGTAAGCGACGGTGTCCATCTGCTCGTCGATCTTGACGATGGCGTCGTGGAACTGACTCCACGTCTTCAGATCCTCCATCGGGTTCTGGATCCCGACTTGGCTGAAGATCTTCGGCCGGATCCCGAGGTTGCTGTTGGTGTGACGGATCGCACCGGTCGACCACCACTCGTCGCGGAACTTCGCGATCTCCTTGTTCGGGACGGTGAAGTCGTCCGGGAAGGAGTCCGACCCCTCGAAGAACTTCGTGTGGTCGACGAGTTGGTCGTTGAGGTAGAACTGAAGCCCCGCCGAACCGGACTCCGCGAGCGCCGGCGGGTTCCCTGACTGGACGGTCGAGGCCAGCTTGTTCTTCATGTCCCCGTAGGACGCCGTCTGCAGGCTGACGGAGACGCTGCCGGACTTCTCCTGGAAATCCTTCATCGACTCCTGGAAGTGACTCCGGATCGAGGAGTTCTCGGCCGCCTGCGCCGACAGGAACTGGATCTCCACGGACTCGTTGCCGCCACCACCGCCGCCGGAGCCACCGGAGTCGTTGCCGTCCCCACCGCCACCGGTATCGCCGCCGGTATCGTTGCCACCGTCGCCGCCACCGTCACCCGTACAGCCGGCCAGGGCGCCCAGCGCACCGGCGGATGCGGCCGCCGTGGTTGCCTTGACGAAGTCACGTCGGGAACGGTCGTTGCCCGTCCCGTCGGTACTCTCGGCTGTCCTCTCACTCGTGCCGTCTGTTGACATACCATATGTTAATCATCACCATTGTGTTATAATGTTTGTCCTCTTTTTCACGACGTACCTATCGGTATAAATCCAATACCCGACCAGATACCTGTCGCGGTAGATATATAGGCTCCCGCTAGCCATGACCCACCATGGCAGACGAGAGCGGCGTCGGACTCGCCGGGGAGGTCCGGACGCTGTGCGACGTCATCCGTACTGCGCTCGGACCGTTCGGTGCCAACAAGTTGCTCGTCGGCGCTGACGGGAACGTCCAGACTACCGCCTCGTCGACCGAACTGCTGAACAGCCTCGAGGTGGACGACCCGGCCGTCACGCTCGTCTCGTCGACGGCGACTGGGTTCCGCGAGCGCCACGGCGACGGCGCCGGAAGCGTCGTCGCCCTCGTCGGCGCGCTGCTGGCCGAGGCCGAGCGTCTCCGCGAACGAGGGCTCCATCCCACCGCGATCGAGCAGGGGTACCGAACCGGACTGGAGACGGCGCTCACGACCCTCGACCGCACGGCGCGTTCGCTCGACGAGTATGGACCGTCGGCGGTCGCCCGGATCGCGCTCACGGGGACGCGTGACCCGTCCGCCCGGGGCGCCGTCGCAGATCAGGTCGCCGCGGCCGTGGAACGAATCGGCGACGAGGTTGGGAGTGGTGACGCCGGTCCCGGCGCCCGAGACGCGATCCAGGTCGTCTCCCGCACCGGCGGGGCCGCCGCCGAGACGGAGTTGGTCGAGGGCGTGGTCCTTGACCGGAACCAGACGACGCCGGCGATGCCCCGGACGCCCGACCGTCGGGGGGTCGCCGTCCTCTCCTCGACCGTCGACGTCCCGACCGTCGGCACCGAGATGGGACGCGTCTCGCGACGGGTCGACCTCGACGTCGACTCCTTCGAGGAGCGCGAGGCCGTCGCCGACTACGAACGGTCAGCGTTCGCCGAGCGGCTCGACGCCGCAGTCGAGGCCGGCTGCGGCGCCGTGTTCACCGGGCAGGCGATCAACGAGCGCGTCGAGAACGAGCTCGCCGCACGCGACGTGCTCGGCGTCGAACGCCTCGACGCCGACGAGCTCCGTCGGATCGCTCGGACAACCGGCACGACGGTCGTGCCCACGCTCGAACAGGTCACCACGGAGACCCTGGGCGACGCCGCCGTCCGCGTCGAGCGCAAGGCGGGCCGCGACATGACGTTCGTCACCGACGGGGCCGGCGAGACCGTCTACACGCTGTTCTGTCGCGCGCCCGACCCGCGGAGCGCGACGGCGTTCGAGCGCTCGGTCGAGTCGGCGGTCGCGGCGGCCGCGGCCGCCGTTCGCGACGGTCGGGTCGTCCCCGGTGGCGGCGCCGCGGAGGCAACCGCGGCCGAGGCGGTCCGACGGGAGGCCCGGTCGATACCCGACCGGTCACAGTTCGCCGCCGAGGCGTTCGGCGACGCGCTGATGACGGTCCCACGCGCACTGGGTCGGACCGCGGGGATGGACGCCTGGGAGGCCGAGGTCCGCCTCCGCGTCGCCCGCTCGGAGGGCCGGGACGCGGTCGGTGTCGACGCGCTCGTCGGGACGACCCGCGACGTCCTCGCCGAGGACGCGATCGTCGACCCGCTCCCGATCAGGCGCGCGACGCTGACGGCGGCGACGGAGCTCGCGACCCAGCTGGTGCGGATCGACGAGCGCCTGCCCGCGACCGATCTCGGCGACGACGCGGAAGACCAGGAAGAGATGGGCCTTGGTCCGGCCGGCGGGGCCGGCAGACCGAACGCGGACTGAGTCGCCGATCCCGACCGCCCGTACCGCTCTCGCCGTTCTCGTTCTCCCCTATTCGTGTTCCGTACGCGGCGTGTACCCGGGGAGGTCCACGTTCGGGTGTAGCACGGCGTCGATCGTGAGCAGCTGCTCGACGACGGCGCCGCCGGTCTCGACCGCCTGCGAGAACACGCGCCGCGGTTCGACGACGCCCGCCTCCCAGGCGTCGACGGGTTCGCCGGTGTCGAGGTCGACGCCCATCGATGACGGCTCACCCGCGGCCTCCCCACCGCGGCTCCCCCCGCCGTGAGCGCTCCGGAGGCGGGTCAGCGCGTCGATCGGATCGAGGCCGGCGTTGGCCGCGAGGACGTACGGGAGTCGGTCGAGCGCGTCCGCGAACGCGTCGATCGCGAGCTGTTCCGTCCCGCTGACGCTCGGGGCGTACTCGCGGAGCGCGGCTGCGACGGCCGCGGCGGGCGCGCAGGCACCCGGGAGGACCTGTCCGTCCATCGCCGCCGTGGCCGTCGTCTCCAGGGCGTCCTCGATCGACTCGCGGCGCCGGTCGGCCGCCTCGGGGGTGTCGGCGCCCGCGACGATGGTGTAGACGGAGCCGGAGCAGTCCTCGAACGCGGTCCACACCTCGTCGTCGACCCGCCGCTCCGCGACCCGTCCGGCGCGGCCCAGTCGATCGGGGCCGAGGTCGGCGACGTCCGAGGTGGCCGTCGCGCTGGTCGCACGCGCGAGACGGTAGATATCGTCTTTCGGATACGTGGCCTTGTCGACGACGGCGACCCCGACGCGCTCGAACGCCCGGGCGACGTCCGCGTCGAGCGCCTCCATACAGACCAACACGTCGACCCCCATCTCGGCGAGCCCGGTCGCCGCCGACTCGATGCGTCCCTCGAGACCGCGGCGGTAGTCGGCGACGGCGTCGGCGGAGTCGAGGTGCACGCCGGCGCCGGCGTCCCCTCCGAAGCTGCTCGCGGTCGACTCGAAGTCGACGTCGTCGTCGAGCACCGTCACGGTCGCGTCGGCCAGCGGCTCGGTCACGCCAGCCCCGTTCGGACCGGTGTCGGCGGGGCGCGACAGGACGAGGCCGCGGTGGAACTCGTCGCCCGCTCCCCGCGCGGCGAGCACCTTCGCGTCGTCCGTGTCGACCCAGCCGCGCTCGTCCGCGGCCGCGAGCTCGCGGACGGCGTCGACGATCCGTTCGGCGTCGCGTCGGCGGACGGCCGGGTCGAGGTCGGCGGTCATCGTCGTCTCCGCGACCGCCCGGACCGTCGCCCGGTCGTCGACGGCGACCGGCCGGGCGAGGGCGTCGAGCGTCTCGCCAGCCCGGGCCCGAGCCATCGCGTACCCCATGATGACGCTCCCCGGCGCGAGTCCCTCCTCCACGAGGTCGAACCCCTCGTCCAACAGTGCGCCCCCGAGCAGTGTCGCTGCGGTCGTACCGTCGTTCAGCCCGCGCTGCATCCCGTCGACGGCGTCGACGAACAGCGCGGAGACTGGGTGGGTGAACCCCCCGCCGCGTTCGACGGCGTCGAACAGTCGCCCGGCGTCGCCGGCCCGCACGGTCTCCGGGACGTCCTGGTGGTCCACGGTTTCGACGAGTTTCTCCAGCCCTCGCGGCCCGTACGTCGACTCGACCAGCGAGACCGTCGCGCGGGCGGCACCCCTGACGTACTCGCGCGCCTCGGCGTCGCGGAGGGTCCACTCCCCTCGCTCGTCGGCTGCGAGCCCCGCGTCACCATCGATGTCGGCTGTCATGGGAGGCCCTTTCGGGGTCACCGAATTAAATCCTGCGCGGGACCGCGGCGGGGTCGGCCGGGGAACGCACTGGTCGGCGCCCTCGAACGGCCGGGAGCGGACCCCATCCAGCAGGGGGTTATTTGAGAGTCGAGTCCCCAGTCCGTGGTATGTCTTCGCAGACCGTGGGATTCGTCGGCCTCGGCATCATGGGCGAACCGATGGCGAACAACGTGCTCGACGCGGGCTACGATGTCGTCGTCCACAACCGGTCCGAGGGGCCGGTCGACCGACTGGCCGACGCCGGGGCGACTCCGGCCGCGTCGCCGGCGGGAGTCGCGCGGGAGTCGGACGTAGTGATCACCGTCCTTCCCGACACGCCGGTCGTCGAGTCGGTCGTGCTGGGCGAGGGAGAGCACGAAGGAGCGGACAAGCCGGTCATCGACGGTGTCGACGAGGGGTCGACTGTGATCGACATGTCGACGATCTCGCCGGTCGCCACCGAGCGGATCGCCGAGGAACTGGAAACCGCGGGCGCCGCCTTCCTCGACGCGCCGATTAGCGGGGGTGAAGAGGGTGCCGTGGAGGCGACGCTCTCGATCATGGTCGGGGGCGGCGAATCGACGTTCGCCGCGGCCGAGGAGTTGTTCGAGGCCATGGGCAAGACAGTCACCCACTGCGGACCGACGGGAGCCGGGCAGGTGACCAAGGCCGCGAACCAGATCATCGTCGGCTCTACCCTCCAGGCCGTGAGCGAGGCGTTGCTGTTCGCGAAGCGCGCCGGCGCCGACCTGGACGCCGTCCTCGACGCCGTTAGCGACGGCGCGGCTGGCTGCTGGGCACTCGACGCTCGCGCACCGCGGGTGATCGAGGGGAACTTCGACCCCGGATTCTTCGCCGCGTACCAGTACAAGGACCTCCGGATCGCCACCCGCGCGGGCGAGGAGTACGGCGCCCCGATGCCGGCCACGTCGGTCGTCCACGAGCAGTACAAGGCGATGGAGACGATGGGGAACGGCCAGGACGACCACTCGGCGGTCATCAAGGTGCTGGAGACGATGGCCGGTGAGGAGGCGCGAGTCGAGGAGTGAGCGGGTGGGAGCCAATCGTCCCGTCGGGCGACTCCGTGCTCCTCGACCCCTCGTCGGGTAGTTCGGTGCCACGAAGAGGTTCGGGCGCCGAGACGCCGTCCGGGGTCGAGCGGCGTGGGGTCGCTATCGGCGCTTCGAACGACGCACTCGCCGGCGGCGGGAACGCTTAGTACGCCCGCGACGAGACACGATCCATGGAGGACGCCCGTATCGAGAACGTCGAAGCCATCGGCGTCGAGGTACCCGTCGAGGAGCCGTTCGGCTACGCACAGGCGTGGGTCGAGGCGCGGAGCGCCGTGCTCGTCCGAATCGAGGTCGACGACGGGACCGTCGGCTGGGGGGGGGGAGTGCTGGGGGCCGGTCGCCGGCACAAGGGAGACCGTCACGTCGCTGCTCGGACCGGCGCTGGTCGGCGAATCGCCGCTCGACGTCGGGCGCTTCCACCGCGAACTGTACGACAGCGCCCGCGCGGCCTACCAGTCGACCATCCCGCTCCCGGCACTCAGCGGCCTCGACCTCGCGCTGTGGGACCTGAAGGGGAAGCTCCTCGGAGTGCCTGTCGCGACGTTACTCGGTGGCCGCGAGTGCGGGGCGGTCGACGCCTACGCCACCGGCCACTACTTTCGGCCGACAGACGACCTCGAGGAGCAGTACGCGGCGATCTGCGACGAGGCGGCCGTCAACGCCGACGCCTTCGGACGGGTGAAGCTCAAGGTCGGGCTCGCGTTGCTCGGCCACAGTCCCGACGCGGACGTCGAACTCGCCCGCCGAGTCCGCGACCGGGTCGGCCCCGAGGTCGACGTGATGGTCGACGCAAGCTACGCGTACGACCGCCCGACCGCCCGCCGCGTCGGCCGCGAACTCGGCGCCCTCGGCGTGCGCTGGTTCGAGGAGCCCGTCCGGCCCACCGACTACGACGGGTACGAACGCCTCTCACGGACGCTCGACGTGCCGATCGCCGGCGGCGAATGCCACGGGCCGGCGGACCTCGACCGCTTGCTCGCCCGGGGGGCACTTGACGTCGTCCAGCCCGACGTCTGCAACGTCGGCGGGCTGACGCCGGCCCGCGAGGTCGCCGACGGAGCCCAGCACGCCGGCGTCCCGATCGTTCCCCACGTCTGGGGGACGCAGGTCGCGCTCGCGGCGAGCCTCCAGCTGCTGGCAACGTTCCCCGGCGACCCGCCGCTGGAGTTCGACCGCTCCGCAAACCCCCTCCGCGACAATCTCGCTGTCGACCCCGTCAAGACGGACGACAGGGGCCGGGTGGCCGTCCCCGAGGGGCCGGGACTCGGCGTCGACCTCGACCCCGGCGCCGTCGAGCGGTACCGGATTGGCGAGTGACGGAACGGACGCCGCAGGCGACACCGACGGTTGGTTTTATACTCGTGGAATGGAACCATATCATATGGACGTCGTCTCAGTCACCGACGAGGAGTCCGTGGAGGCCTTGGAGGGTGTCCACCTCGCGCAGCTGGCCGCCGGTGAACGCACTAGCGTCCAGCACTTCCGTATCAAGCCCGGCGCAGTCGTCGGAGAGCACAGCCACGAACACGAGCAGACCGGCTTCGTCACCCGAGGCGAACTGACGTTTACCGTCGACGGTGAGGAGGTTGCCACCGGCCCGGGCGACTCGTACGTCATCCCCGGCGGGGCGCCCCACGCTGCCGAGAACTGCGGCGACGAGCCCGTCGAGGGCGTCGAGATCTTCAGCCCGCCGCGGCCGAACCCACCGTGGACCGAGGGCTGAGGCCGAACCGTCGGCTACCCGCACAGCGGAGTCGCGACCGGAGGGCGAAGCTATAACTTCCCACCTGCCCCACGCGAACTCGTGACAGCTCACACGCACACTCCCGTTACAGTCGACGGCAAACGGGCCGTCGTAATCGGGGGCACGAGCGGCATCGGACGGGGCATCGCGGGCGGCTTCGCGGCCGAGGGCGCGGATGTGATCGCGTCGAGCCGGACCGAAGAGAACGTCGCGGAGACGGCGGCGGAACTACGAGACCTCGGGGCCGAGACCGCCGAACTGACCTGCGACGTCACCGACCGCGAGTCGCTTGAGCGCCTGCGCGACGACGCCGTCGAGGCGCTCGGCGGCGTCGACGTCCTCGTGAACTCCCCGAGCTACATCGCCCGGAAGTCCGTGAGCGAGGCCTCCGAGACCGACTGGTCTGAGGTGTCCGACGTCCAAATCGACGGCACCTTCCGCGCGACGCAGACCTTCGCCGAGGCGATCGAGTCGGGGAGCGTGATCAACATCGCGTCGCTCTCCTCGGAGATCGCTATCCCGAACCTGGCGGCGTACTCCACGGCGAAGGGCGGGATCGACGCGTTCACCCGCAACGCGGCCGAGGAGCTCGGCCCGGAGATTCGCGTCAACGCCGTCCGCCCGGGGTTCATCGTCTCCGAGCAGACTTCGGGCACGTACACCGAGGGGACCCCCCGCCACGACACCATCGTCGACCGGACCGTCGACGGGCGCCTCGGCCGCCCCGAGGAGATCACGGGCGCCGTGGTGTACCTGGCGAGCGACGCCGCGAGCTACACGACCGGCGAGATCATCACGGTCGACGGCGGGTTCACCCGGAGTACGTTCACCGAGTAGTCCGGGACCCCTCCGAGAGTAGCCCGTCGTGCCGGTGCCGGCCCCGAGGACGTCGGCTTCACCTCCACCATCGGCGAGGGTGGGCGTCGGCCGCGGCGTTCGTCACGGAGACGCTTCGTCCCCTCGTCGGTGGCGAGCCTGCCGCGCCGCGAGGGTTCACCGGACCCGACGCTACGAGCGGGCGTTCGGGCACGACGACTGACCCTGCCGTACTTCGACGGTCTCAGAACGGTCGGGTCCGCTCGCGCACGGTGTAGAACCCGTACCCGGCGGCCATGACGGCCACCCCGCCGAAGATGAGTGCGTAGAACGGCTCGGCGGGCGTCGTCACCACCGTCGACGTGGCGAAGAAGCCCGCCACCACGGCCGTGACGACCGCCACGACCCACAGGTACCAGACGCTCGTGGCGGCGGTGCCGGCGTCGACGGCTGGCATGTCGTAGCTTTCGCTACGCTCCCTGTCGTGGACGTCGTAGTCCTCGACGCCGTTGTTTCTCGAATCGTGCTCCTCGGTCGCGTCTCTCTGATCTGCGTCGTTTCCTGTCGACATCGTGACCACCCGAACGGACGTCTGGGCCGTCGGTAGTTTATGCTCGGTATAATTCTGCGCGAAAGAAACACTAGGATACTTGCCCCCGACGCCGTCCTGTCAGCGCGTGCTGTTGTCGCCGGTGCGGTCGTCGAACAGGTGGATTCTCTCCGGGTCCGCCGACAGCGACGCCACTTCGTCCTCTTCGGCGTCGCTGTTGGGTGATACCCGGGCGGTCAGCTCTTGGCCGTCCCCCGTCTCGGGGGGAGGGTGAGGAATTTGTCGGCGTCTACGTTAGTACAACCTCGGCTCTGCACGTTCATAAACTCCCCTCGGAATGGAGGAAGAGATGGTCGATCTCCTCCATCAGTCCGTCGAGATCGTGATCCTGGTCGCGCACCCACGAAAACATGTTGTAGATCGCCTCTTTGAGACCGTGTTCGAGCTGCGCTCGGAGCGACGAGGCTTTCGAGACGA
>NZ_AOME01000031.1 GCF_000336935.1 Halococcus salifodinae DSM 8989
CCAATAGCGGACGATACTTGTCCTGCATCAAGGAAATCCTCTGGTTCCTCGAATCCCATCCCATGCCAGTCCTCACCTGAAAGATTGGCTGAGAGATCGCGTGTGATTGTGTCGATGACTGCTGACTGTAGATCTAGTGTGAAGTCTATCCGTTCTTCTTCGGTCATTTCCTCCTGGAGTTGTGGCAGCAGCGTTTCGGCAGCTTCCCGGTGGG
>NZ_AOME01000032.1 GCF_000336935.1 Halococcus salifodinae DSM 8989
TCGCCGACAGTCGAGATGATCGTCAGCACCAACACCAACAGCGGAAGCATCGACACGAACGCGTGATACGCAATACTGCCCGCCATGAACGTCACCTTCTCTGTACGGAGTTCGTGAACGATCGCTCGAACGATACTGATGGGACGGTCGAATCGGCTCTCGTCGATCCGTTTAGTGAGAGGTTTCATGAGTGAGTGATGGACTTGGCTTGAAGAACAGCCTCGATAGGATGGTTGATTACGAAACTGTGTTCATTCCGTCCAATATGCTTCACGCCGTCTGATCGGATTCAAGCTACCCTCGAAAGGGTTCCGAGAAACCCTTTGGCGAGAGTGGTGGTGTCAGTCGTCGGTCGATCCTGGCGNGTACATCGGTACGAACGTGATCGCTAACCCGATAATGAGGACTACCGGCCGGATGATCGTCGCAATCACTCCCGGATCGACGCTCGACAATATCGAATTTATCGCCCATCCCGCCACCAACGCGAGTCCGAACGTCAGAAACACCACCACCCCATCGGTGAGCTGATCGGTGAAGGTATTCGCCGATCCTGTCTCGTAAATATCCGAAAACGCGGTGTCGAGCCCGCGAAAAATCCGGAGTGTTCCCCACAGCAGTACTCCCAGTCCAAGGATCGAGAGTCCCGTGGATGTCCCGGCAGTTTCGAGTTGACCGATAAGAACACCACCAGTGCTCGGCGTGAGAACACGTTCGGCAAACGAGACGAACGCCGTTTCGAGACTCCGATCGCCGACAGTCGAGATGATNCTGTTAGTTCGTGCTGCCCTCGTTACTGGCTCAATATCGACATCCGCGCTCCGATTCGAGAGTACGGCGTTGACAGCGACGCCAACCAAGATAATCAAGCCACTGAAATAGAGCCACGTCAACAGTACAAGAACACCAGCGATCGCACTACTTTCCGGTGATTTGAACTGCGTATACAGCCGGAATACCGACTCGAACGCGGTCAGTCCAACGGCGGTCACGAACACACCAGGCAGGATCTCCCCCAGTGTTACGTCAGTATCCGGGAAAATGTAGTACATCGGTACGAACGTGATCGCTAACCCGATAATGAGGACTACCGGCCGGATGATCGTCGCAATCACTCCNCTTCTTCGAGCACCCGCAACGAATAGCGCACCTTGTGATGCTCGTAGCCGGTTTCATTCGATATCTTCACGATCCCGATCGGTTCGCTTTCGATGACTATCCGTAGTATCCGAAGATGGCGGACCAGCATGTCTACCTCTTTTTCCATCCGATCAATCACAATGTGTGTTATCATGCAACTTTGCGAGTTAAGTGTTATTGCCGAACTGACCCCCCTATCGACTCACCGGGACCTGTCCCAGTGGAGTTCGAGACTAACTGAACTGTCGGCCGGAGACTCCGTGTCTTCATCAGAAGCAACGACACGGTGCGGCGAGGGAAACCGGATATCGTTCTCGTTCGTAACCAGTTTCAGTTCGCCACCTTCAGAAAGCGTCCTCTCAGCTCTGGACACTGCTTCGACAATGCGCTGTCGATCTGCTGTATCGCTCTTTTTGCCTTCGCTGTTAGTTCGTGCTGCCCTCGTTACTGGCTCAATATCGACATCCGCGCTCCGATTCGAGAGTACGGCGTTGACAGCGACGCCAACCAA
>NZ_AOME01000033.1 GCF_000336935.1 Halococcus salifodinae DSM 8989
CCCGCTCAGAGAGGGGTATAAGAGACAGTCGCAGGACGGCGCAAGGGTCGCCGAAAATCGAACCGACCCCACCACCCACCACAGGGACCTATAACGGTGTCTAGGGGGACCCCACCCGGCACCTCTCACCTCGCGGTGGGACCGACCGATCTAGTCTGGTGGCGGTCCTCTATCCTCGTCGCGCCGGAAGTCTCCCGACGCAGCCGACACCCAGTCCTCGACGATCGGATCCCACGCCATCAGTGACCAGTCCTCCTCGAGCGCACTGCCGTCACGATCGTCGCCGCCCGGATCGCGTGGATCGAGATCGACGTCGGCGCTAGATCCGTACCGCCGCGACCCCGACGGCAGGAACGACAGCGAGCCACGACCGAGGTACGCACTGATGTAGTGCGCCGCGTTCCGTGCGTCCACCCGCCGGATGTCCACCACCCGGCCGAGGCCGACGCGCTCGGCCAACTGCGACAGTTCCCGCTGCGGCAGGAACCGATCCACGAGCAGGTGCAGGTGCGGCCGGTCCCGCTCGTCTCCCTCGTGCCGCACCCACAGATACGACAGGTTTGGATAGCGGTCCCTCAGTTCCGTCCTCAGCGCGTTCCACCGATCGGTGATGTACTCGTGCTTCTCCTCCTTCGACGCGGGCGCTCTGCGGTCCACTGTGAGCGTCAGGAACCGACGCATCTCCGGGCGCTCCTCCGTGATCCGTTCTATCTCCTCGATCAGTCCCATCCTCAGCCGGTGGCCGCAACACTCGCAGTCCCACGAACCGCAACGGTACGACGCCTGTTCCCCCGATTCTGTCTGGTACTTCAGGTGCGCCAAGTCCTTCCGGCAGTCCGGCCGCTCCCGATCCGGCCCGCAATCCCAGTCCCGACCGAGCCGTGACTGCTCATCCAACTCGACCTCGCCGTCGACGGGATCCGCGCTCACTCCGACCACCCCGACCGACGCGATCGCGAGCTGCTCCACGAGTGGCCCGACAGCACGTCCGGCCCAGCTGGGGCGGCACTATCCGACGACCGCGACGAAGACGAGCCGGTGGCACCGCACCGCACCATAGCCACCGGCACGTCTTCTACCGCACCGCACGGTGGAACGCCTGAATTGGCGAAGCATAGCGGCTCTTGAGTTGTTCTAACTAGCGTCGAGTAAAGACCGCACCGCCGCCGCACCGCCACCGCACAAGATAGCCCCCTCCCGCCGGTCGGGGGCGTGCGGATCGGGCGGCCCTCGAGCCGGGTACGCCGGCTCTCGGGCAAATCAAGATCGCCCGATCCTTGCGGTGGATCGGCGCTTAGTCGTCCAGACCGAGCGTTTCCGTGAACCGTCGAAACACTTACTGACTCGGCTGAGAGAGGACAGAGCGAGGACGAACCCTCCGGCCAAGAGGTTTCCACCGGGCGATTCTGCCACAAATCGCGTCCGGTGGAATCGTCCGTCGCCCGGGCCTTCTCCGGGCATTCACTCACGTTGCGTAGCTTTGACTGCGACGAGAACGACTAGCCCCTTAAAGAATACTGACCTTTCACCCCGGCAGAACATCTACCTATCCCGATACTACCAACACGCCCACATATTGTTATTAGCAGTTCTAACCATAGCCAGACAGAACCCGAAACCGCATGACAGCGCAGGGGTCGCCGATCGCCCCGGAGTATCACCCATCACAACTTACCGCCGTCTTGCGATTCTTCCCCCTGTCGAATCCCGGCCCTATCCGTACAATCGCAGGACGGCGTAAGGATACCCCTGTCTGAACCGCCACAACTTACCGCCGTCTTGCGATTCTCCCACCACAATCACTCGCCCCTCCGCTCCCTAATCGCAGGACGGCGCAAGGGTCGCCGAAAATCGAACCGACCCCACCACCCACCACAGGGACCTATAACGGTGTCTAGGGGGACCCCACCCGGCACCTCTCACCTCGCGGTGGGACC
>NZ_AOME01000034.1 GCF_000336935.1 Halococcus salifodinae DSM 8989
GGACGAGCACGTCGTAGCCACGTTTGGCAACGTCGCGCGCACACTGAGCTCCGGCCGGACCGGCACCGGCGATCACTACCTCGTGTCGATCAGGCATAATTTCCTCCTTCGCGTGGAATGTCGTCACAGCGCGCCACGGGTACTGCGAACACCGCGAACCGGTTCGCGTATACCATCGTCGGTCCGCCGCGGATCACTCCACGGAACCCACTCCCGTCGTCGCCTGTGGTCACGG
>NZ_AOME01000035.1 GCF_000336935.1 Halococcus salifodinae DSM 8989
CTGTTAGTTCGTGCTGCCCTCGTTACTGGCTCAATATCGACATCCGCGCTCCGATTCGAGAGTACGGCGTTGACAGCGACGCCAACCAAAATAATCAAGCCACTGAAATAGAGCCACGTCAACAGTACAAGAACACCCGCGATCGCACTACTTTCCGGTGATTTGAACTGCGTATACAGCCGGAATACCGACTCGAACGTGGTCAGTCCAACGGCGGTCACCAACACACCAGGCAGGATCTCCCCCAGTGT
>NZ_AOME01000036.1 GCF_000336935.1 Halococcus salifodinae DSM 8989
CCCGGTGGAGTTTCTTCCGGTAGTTCTGCACCGACGACCGCGCGCTCTTCGCCGCCTCATACGCCTCCCCCGCCTTCGCCGCCGTCTCCTCCCGCGTCGTCGGGATCGCCAAAGCCTCCGCATGCTCCTCGATCCACGCCACGCCCTCCTCCGTCAGCCGGAACTGCCGCGGCTCCACGTGCCCATTGCGCTCTCTCCGTGCCGCCTCCTGAGCCAGCCCCGCTGGTATCAGGTGCTCTTCCATCCGATAGAACACCTGCCCATTCTGCGAGAGATCCGCCGCCTCGCGAAGCGTCTTCCCACGAACCCACTCATCACCGCCGTTTAAT
>NZ_AOME01000037.1 GCF_000336935.1 Halococcus salifodinae DSM 8989
CCGGAGTTGGTGGGAACGGCTGTTTCACTCGTAACGTGGTGTGTTCCGTGCCGATCACGTCGGATCGCTACCCTGTCAGAAACCAAGTGCCTGACAGGGGGTGTACCTAGACAGTGTTTGCTCGTGATTCCGGCGAAAGCTACCGATTATATCTTATCGCCACAATCCGCAGATGATGAGCGTCCTTGAAGACAAATCACGCGCGAGATTGTTTTACAAATACCTTTCAAGAGTGTATGATGTCATCAACCCATTCTTTTGGGAGGAAGAAATGCGAAGTGATGCTCTTTCCATGGTTGATATAGAACAAGATGATCGTGTTCTTGATGTCGGCTGTGGAACGGGCTTTTCCATAGAAGGACTAGTACAGTATTCCGATGATATACATGGAATTGACCAATCAAGACATCAATTAGAGAAATCTATTGGGAAATTTGGTGAAAATGGGTCCGTGGAATTACATCGAGGAGATGCAGAACGTCTTCCGTTTAGAGACGATACCTTCGATATTGTTTGGTCGTCCGGGTCCATCGAATATTGGCCAAATCCCGTAGAGGCGCTTCATGAATTCAGACGTGTAACTAAACCCGGAAATCGAGTCCTAGTCGTTGGTCCAGATGAGCCACAGAACGCAATACTCCGTAGAATATCTGATAGGATCATGCTGTTCTATGGTGAGAAAGAGGCTGATCGAATGTTCTCCGAAGCTGGCTTTAGAGACATTGAACATCGTATTCTCCAGCGTTCACCAAACAGTCCCCGAGCTATCGTCACCGTCGCTAAGGCTCCGGAGGCGTCGGGGCTGGCGGGATAAGCATGATTTTGATTCGTTGTCGGTAGATTCAAGAGCCAGGGCTGAGTCCGGCGATGTAACTAAGCAACGTGAACGGAAGTCCGGGAGAAGGCCCCGGACAGCCGCGTACGCTCCCAGGACCTAACTGGGAACGCGGTGGCAATGCCGGCCGGGCGATTGCCGTACTGGGGCTTTCTCCAGCCGAGGTAATAGGGCTAACGCCTGATGCCGAAGGCCGGTCCGCTTGTTTTCTTCTGAGAGGTGCGAGAGCGCGCTGTGAGCGCTGCTGGTTGCGAGGTGCTGGTTGTGTTGTGAAAACGGGAGAGCGGTCCGTTGCTTGGCATCAGCGGCAGGCTATAATAGCTCTGCCTGTCGTGTATGCTGGTTGGAGGGGACAAAATGGTTCCGGCCGGCTGTTAGAATCCTGGAAGCCCTGTGACCCGGCGCGAAAGCCCGCGCAGGCCGCTGTGCGGCCGAGCAGGAACGTGGAGGGGGGTGGGGGGGCGCTCGCGTTGTGGGGAGCGCCCGGAGGGAACGGGCTGTATGGCCTGCCCGGCCGGAGGCCGGGAATTCTTGTGCGGTTGCGGAGGCGATCGCCGTGAGCGTCGAGTGGGAGGAACAGACTGCGCTCGACGACGCGCATGAGGAGCGGCGCACCGATGCCACGCTCTCGGAGCTGTTCGATGCTCACACGTCGACGTTCTTCTCGGCGCTCGTCCGAATGCGCGCGCTCGACAACCCCCCCGAAAGTAGCCCTTCACTCGATACTTGCGAACAACTTTCGAGACGAGAGCAAAATCCCGACACGGAAGACGAATTTGGGACGCGCGACGAGGCTTCCCAGGCCGCCGAAGCACTCCGCTCGTCGATCAGCCGCTCGCGCGAGAAGCAGCGAGTGGTGACCGCGCTCGTCCTCGCGGGCGAGATTGCTCACGCCGAGCGGGTGGCGAAGTGCATGCAGCAATCCGTCCAGCTGGAGTGCCCGGTGATGGCCGGAGGGTGTGGGTCGGACGACAACTATACCCCGATAACGTGCGATAGCCGGCTCTGTCCCGCGTGTATGGACCGCGCGATGGGGCGCAACATCGAGAAGTATCTGGGACAGGTCGAAGCGATGGATTATCCGACGTTGCTCACGCTGACGATCGAGAACGTCGATGACCTGAAGCAAGGAAAAGAGGCGATACAGGGGGCGTTCGGCCGATTGCGCCAACGGACCATACCCACCGAGGGCGAGCAGGGTGAGAAACGGTGGGGGTGGTTGACCGGCGACGACGATGGTGACCCATCGGACCACTACTGGAAGAGCGCGTTGTGCGCAGCGGGCGCGCACGATCTCGCGCGCCGGCTCCAGAAGCGGTATGTCGACGAAGGGCGACAGATCCCGTGGAAGGAACTCGTTGAGGGCGGAGTGTATGGGATAGATATCCTCCAGACTGGGGAGAATGAGGATGGGTCGTTCAACGTCCACATCCACGCGATATGCGAGATGCCGTACATCCCGCAGGCGG
>NZ_AOME01000038.1 GCF_000336935.1 Halococcus salifodinae DSM 8989
CCGCCGGAGTTCGAGACGGTAGAAGAACAAGTGGAGTATCTGGTAGCGCTGAAGGGATCGCGTTTGATCCAGCCGTTCGGGTCGCTACATGGGAATACGCCGCGAGTTCACGGGCTACTGCGGTGCTCGGACTGTGAGTGCGCGCCGCGGTGGTGGAACTACCAGGGCCTCGTCGACGAGGGTTACGACAATATGGAGGTGGAGGGTTCGAGCGCGGATGGCGATCGACCGCCACCGGATGAGGTCGATCCCACTGATGGGCGGGGCGCTTGACTTCTACCGTGAGTGA
>NZ_AOME01000039.1 GCF_000336935.1 Halococcus salifodinae DSM 8989
GCTTGACGGCATGCGGCTCGAGAATACAGACGAGAGCGTCCAGTAGGTTCGAAATTGAGGGGAAGGAGAGGAGGAGCGCACAGTACACGAAAAATTTTAAAATTTCATTTTCAAACCCATCAGCCAATCTCTGGTTGGGTAGATCGGCGGACTATCAGGGCGAGCGTGTCGGAATGATGCATTTCGGTGGCGGGTTAGTCTACTCCACAGGGGTA
>NZ_AOME01000040.1 GCF_000336935.1 Halococcus salifodinae DSM 8989
GCTTGACGGCATGCGGCTCGAGAATACAGACGAGAGCGTCCAGTAGGTTCGAAATTGAGGGGAAGGAGAGGAGGAGCGCACAGTACACGGAAAATTTTCAAAATTTCATTTTCAAACCATCAGCCGATCTCTGGTTGGGTAGATCGGCGGACTATCAGGGCGAGCGTGTCGGAATGATGCATTTCGGTGGCGGGTTAGTCTACTCCACAGGGGTATACCTCGGTGGCCATTCAAGGCCAGTGCCCGCCGGCGTCGCCGGCACGCTCGCTA
>NZ_AOME01000041.1 GCF_000336935.1 Halococcus salifodinae DSM 8989
CCGAAAGCTGTCTGTTGGTGCACATCCACTAGCATACGGCGGGATGCTGTAGTTCCTCCGCGACTGTTTCACCAGACTCGGCAAGAGCGAAATAAGTTCCGAATATTTATAAATATTTCCTCGTCGTAAGGCTATGGCGATGGTTTGTCGGGGATTACCAGTCCAAACGAGACGACAGCACCGGATAGTAGCCCAATTCATATATTTTTCTAAACAATAGCTATAAGGTACCATTGGTCGTGCGTATTCCCGCAGCGGAAAACCAACTGAGAATCCGACGATGTCAGAAGAACACACACCGGCGGACGCACCGTCACCGGGCGCGAGTAAGATACAGACGGGCATCGAAAACGACTACTACTCACAGGAAGTTCACGGTCCGTTCGAGCTATTCTCGATGGATGCGTTCGAATTGGAGGAGGGCGAAACACTGAGGAACTGCACTATCGCCTATACGACCTTCGGCGAACTGAGCGACGAGAAGGACAATGCTGTCCTCTTTCCACATATGTACTCGGGGACGAGCAAGGACATGGAAATCTACGTGGGCGAGGAGATGGCGCTGGACCCGAACGAGTATTTCATCGTCCTGCCGAATCAGATCGGGGGTGGACTCTCGACCTCGCCGCACAACACGCCGCCGCCGGTCGGTCAGGGTGATTTCCCGGACGTGCGAATCTCGGACGACGTTCGCGCCCAGCATAAACTTATCACTGAAGAATTCGGTATCGAGGAACTCCAACTCGTGCTCGGGTGGTCGATGGGTGCCCAGCAGACCTACGAGTGGGCCGTCCGGTATCCGGAGATGGTCAAACGGGCGATGCCAATTAGCGGCACGGCGCGGAACCCCGTCCTGAGTGGGTTGCTCGTGGATGCGCTACGCACGGCGATCACGTCCGATCCCAACTGGGAGGGCGGGCACTACACCGACCCGCACGCGGTGCGAGAGGGGTTGCAACACCACGCGCGGATTTGGGCACTGATGGGGACGAGTTCGGCTCTGTGGCGCGACGAGGAATGGCGCGAGGCAGGATTTTCGTCGCTTTCTGATTTCATGTATGGGATGTGGGACGAGTGGTTCCTGCCGATGGACCCGAACGACCTGCTCTGCATGGCATGGAAGTGGAAACACGCCGATGTGAGCCGGGTCACAGGGGGAGACCTCGAAGAGGCACTCGGCAGGATTGAAGCGCGGACCTACGTCACGCCGTTCGATACTGACATGGTGTTCACGCTCGAAGACCATGAGGACGACGAGGAAATGATTCCCGACAGCGACCTCAACCCGATTTCGACGCCGTGGGGACATTTTGGAATGTTCGGGTTCGACCCGTCGGATATGGAGCGCGTTGACGAGACAATCGGGGAGCTTCTCGACGAATCGGTGTAGCTCATTTTCGTTTTCGGAATTTCGTGGCGAGCGACGAAAATCTCGCCGGTGTCGCGGAAGCGGTTGCGGGGCGGTGGCGGTCCTGGCGGATGAAGGGCGAGGTCGCCCGAAAATCAAAGATTTTCGGGATCGGGCGAGACCGAAGGTCTCGCAGACCTCGCGGGAGCAAAGCTCCCGCTCAGTGGGCTGTGTTGAATCGCCATAAGACAGTGGATTTCACTGTTTGACGGAGCGTTTGATGTTGTAGACGACACACATCAAGGTGATTTCTCGG
>NZ_AOME01000042.1 GCF_000336935.1 Halococcus salifodinae DSM 8989
CTGCGGGACAAACGGCAGCTCGCACAGAGCGTGCAGATGGACGTGGTAGCGCTCCGAATCCTGCTGCTTGATGTCGATTCCGTACAACCCACCCGGAATCACCTCCGAAAACGGGATTCCCTTCCCCTGATCCACGTACCGCTTCTGGAGGTAGCGCGCCAGATCATGCTTTCCTGCCGCGCACAGCGCGCTCTTCCAGTAGAAGTCCGCTGGCTCGCCCCCGTCGTCGGCCTGCTTCCATACCC
>NZ_AOME01000043.1 GCF_000336935.1 Halococcus salifodinae DSM 8989
CCCGACGACGAAGCTTCCCAAACGCATCCTGGACTGCTTCTTTCCCCGTCTCAGGGTCCGGCGTGTTCTCGATCGTCAGCGTCAGGAGTGCCGGATGATCGAACGACTCGATCGGAAGGCGATATTTCCCCATCGCCTTCCCCATTCGCCGGTTCATGCACTCCGGGCACAGCCGGCTGTCGCACGTCGTCGGGACGAAATTGTCCTCCGAGCCGCACCCGCCCGCCATCGGAGGACATTCGAGCTGGGCCGACTGACGCATGCACTTCGCGAGGCGTTCGGCGTGCGCGGCCTCCCCGGCCAGTACCAGCGCGATCACCTTCCGCTGGCGCTCGCGCGACCGCGCCATGCCAGCGCGCAGCGCCTCAGTCGCCTGCGAGATCCATTCTTGTTCGGTGGTGTCGTCGTCCAAATCGCCAGGAGGCTCTACGATTTCGTCGGACGTGGGAAGTTGTTCGCAATTGTGGACGGAAGAGGCAACTTCCCCTTCGAGGTTCGCGACCTGGAGCGCGCGGCGATAGAAGATCGGCGAGG
>NZ_AOME01000044.1 GCF_000336935.1 Halococcus salifodinae DSM 8989
CCACGCTCACAGCGCGCTCTCACGCCTCTCAGACCGAAGCGAACTGGGCGGGCCGCAGGTTCAGGCGTTAGCCCTATTACCTCGGCTTGAGAAAGGCCCAGTACGGCAATAGCCATCCCGGCATTGCCCGCCGCGTCGCGTTCCCAGTCATAAGCTGGGAATCGCAACGGTTGTCCGGGCCTTCCTCCCGGCCTTCCTTCCACGTATTTGAGTTACATCGCCGCTCTCAGCCCTATCTCATAAAACCATGTGTCGTTGATTCTTATCCCGCCAGCCCTCCGGCCCCCTGTGGGCCGTGAGGGTCCGGCTCCAACTAGATCCACACAAAACACTTCAACAGAAACGTCAAACAAGAAAATATGAACCGGCGGGCTCTCATCAGTGCTGTTGGAACAGCCATCTTCGCCGGATGCATCAGCGGCGGCAAACAGGGAACGAACAACAACCAATTGTCAGTCAATACCGAGCCAGTAGCACCAGGTCAAACGGGAACAATCACCATCAGAACAGAAGAAACCCAATATATCAACAACGGACCTGAGTTGGTGGAG
>NZ_AOME01000045.1 GCF_000336935.1 Halococcus salifodinae DSM 8989
AGTATCTCCATCAAACAGGATTTCAACTCAAGCACCTCCACAACTGAAAAGTACACGATAACCGTAGCAAACGACACTGGATAGAATAAAAGTGCTCACCTCAGTCAGCACAAAACCGGACTGAGCTACTCAACAAGAGCTACTGTTTCACCCTGTCAGCAGACACTTGATTGCTGACGGGGTGGTGATCCGGCGTGATTGGCGCGCTACTCCCGATCAATCGCTCTTGCTGACAGGGGAATTCTGTATTAAATGAGG
>NZ_AOME01000046.1 GCF_000336935.1 Halococcus salifodinae DSM 8989
ATCCGCCTGGAATCATCTTTTCCCGAGGCGCTCAGTTCCCGTGGTCATCCTCCTCGCTATCTTTACTTTGACCACGAACGAACCAGATGGGATCTCCATTTTCCGGTTCAGATTTTCTCACCTTATCGACATCCCTGAGGCCTCCCAAAACATTTAACACTTCAGGCGGAGGGGCACCGAGTTCGTCTGCGATATCACCTGCCGTCGGGTTAGAGCCCTCTCTGTTCTTCCGCTCAACGGCCTCGAATACTTCCTCTTGAGTAACTTCGCTCTTCATATTCTGATCCTTTCAGTGGTCCGTGGCCAAAGGGGTATCCCAGCCTGCCGAAACTTCTC